>CAYITB010000012.1:8870-14961 GCA_964366155.1 uncultured Candidatus Saccharibacteria bacterium | reverse complement strand
ACTCGCGCGGCAATCACCTCACCAGTCTTGGGTGTGACCTTCATCGTCTTTATCCCAGAGCCGCCACGGCGCTGGATTTTGTACTCACGGATGCTCGTGCGCTTGCCAAAGCCACCGGCACTCACCGTGAGGTAGTGTACTGCGGTATCCTTAGGCACTACGCCTGCGCCAACCACCACATCTTTACCTTTGAGACTTATGGCGCGCACGCCGCCAGCAGCACGGCCCATCTGCCGCACATCACTCTCCTTAAAGCGGATTGCCTGTCCCCCGCGCGTCGCCAAAATAATACTGTCTCCCTTATCGGTAATGAGCGCAGAATGCAGTTCATCCCCCACGCCAAGCTTAATGGCAATGAGACCGCTCCTGCGTACATCGTGGAAGCTCTCTGCCGCAACCTTCTTCACCACGCCTTTTTTTGTCACCATCATAAGTGAGCGCGAGCTGGTCTTGAGTTCCTTAGGGAAGGCGAGCACCGAGGTTACCTGCTCTCCCTCCGCAAGCGAGAGGAAGTTCATAATGGATTTACCACGTGTCGCGCGTCGTCCCTCGGGGATGTCGTACATCTTGCACTGATAAGCCTTGCCACGATCGGTGAAGAAGAGGAGGTCGGAGTGTGTGTTAGTGGTGAGAAAAACGGTCACAAAATCCTCTTCCTTAGTGCTCACGTCCACCACACCCACGCCTCCGCGCTTTTGCGCGCGGTACTCAACAGGATCGGTGCGCTTAACATAGCCGCCGGCAGTCAAGGTAAGCACGGCCTCCTTCTCGGGAATGAGGTCCTCGTCGCTGATCTCGGCGGCACCGTGGCGCACAATTTGTGTACGGCGCTCGTCACCATATTTCTCTTTAATTTCTGTGAATTCCTTTTTAACAACCGCGAGGAGCTTTTTTACACTCCCGAGCAAGCTTTCAAGTTCAGCAATAAGCGTCTGCACTGCGTGGAGCTCATCCTCTATTTTCTTGCGCTCCAAACCAGCGAGCTTTGCCAGTCGCATTTCCAAAATGGCAGTTGCCTGAATTTCGGAAAAGTTGAAGCGCTTCATCAAGTTCGCGTGCGCCTCAACAGTATCCTTAGCCTTTTTGATGAGCGCAATGATCTCATCAATATGATCCAGTGCCTTTTTGAGCCCCACGAGGATGTGCTCGCGCTCTTTGGCGCGCGCCAAGTCAAAACGGGTACGGCGCGTAACCACAAGGCGCCGATGCGCGAGGAAATTTTCCAGCATATCCTTGAGCGAGAGGAGTTCCGGCACGCCGTCAACGAGCGCGAGCATATTGTAGTGGAACATCACCTCAAGGTCGGTGTGCTTGTAGAGCGCGTTTAAAACTTTTTGCGGATTTGCACCGCTCTTGAGCGAGACGATAACGCGGATGTCCTTAGTAGACTCGTCGCGGATATCGCGAATTCCCTCAATCTTCTTCTCGTGCACCAGATCCGCCATCTTGACGATGAGCTCGGCTTTGTTGACCTGGTAGGGGAGTGAGCTAATCACAATATCGTAGCTCTCACCTTTACCCGTTCCCTCTACTATCTCTGCGTGGCCACGCGTGAGCACTCCCCCACGCCCCGATCCGTACGCGGCACGGATGTCGCGCTCGCTAAACGCAATACCACCCAAGGGGAAGTCGGGTCCTTGTACAAACTCTAAGAGATCCTCCGTGGTCGCATCGGGATTATCGGCAAGATGCATAAGTGCATCAATGAGCTCACCTAAGTTATGGGGCGGGATCTTGGTTGCCATGCCCACTGCAATACCCATAGAGCCATTTAAGAGAAGATTGGGAATAGCGGCGGGGAAGACAGAGGGCTCTTTATGCTCACCATCAAAGTTGGGAACAAAGTCTACCGTATCCTTTTCAATATCACGGAGCATCTCGGAGGCAAGACGGCTCATTTTTGCCTCGGTGTAGCGATAGGCCGCGGCAGAGTCGCCATCAATGGAGCCAAAGTTTCCCTGTCCAAAGACGAGTGGGTAGCGAGAACTAAAATCTTGTGCGAGTCGCACCATAGCATCGTAGACCGCGGAGTCGCCGTGCGGATGATACTTACCGAGCACGTCTCCCACAATGGTTGCTGATTTTTTAAACTTAGCAGACGCGGTGAGCCCCAAGCCGTGCATTGAGTAGAGGATACGGCGGTGCACCGGCTTTAAACCGTCACGCACATCGGGGAGTGCACGTGCCACAATCACGCTCATTGCGTAGTCAAGGTAGCTCTCCTTCATCTCCGTAACAATGTTTGCGGGGATGACAGAGACGCGCTTACTGTTCTCGGGGGTCTTACTCATGGTACTAGATTACGGAGAGACTCTACCACGACAGAAAATCCAGCACCAATGCGGGTGAGGTGGTCAAGGAGCGAGAGGTTCCGCGAGGGTTCTACCATCACGGGAGCGCTTGCGGTAACACTAATATTGATGAGCCACACAATAACCACGAGGGCCGTGATCGCGAGACTGGCGAGTGCGGCAATGCGACGGCGCACAGGCTCTGGCTTTGCACGTAAATTCTCAAGATACGTGCTCCTCATCATACACTGGTGAGGAGAACGAGCTCTCCATTTTTTCCTTCTAAGTCACGCTTTTTAAAAGTATAGCGATCAATGGGCGTTGGGCGTGAGCCCAGCTCTTTGAGGAACGCGGCATACTCCCCCTCTGCATTTTTTCCATTCCCTAAGAGGGGAATGGTGACCTTGGCTTCAATATGTTTGGTGAGGCGTGCCAGCTCGTGTGGAGTTGGCGCTCCCTCATAGCCAATGGGGATAAGGAGTACATCCACATCACCCAAGTCCTCAAGTACGGAGGGAGAGAGAGTCGTGTCAGCAAGCGTGCCGACGTGGCAGAGGATAATATCGTCCCACACAACTGTATAGATGGTGTTGATCGCCAGAGCAACACCAGCGCTTGCAAAACCGCGGGCAACAATACCTCTCACTTCATACTCGCCTGCCCCAGAAATAACGAACGGCTCCTTTCCCATAAAAACAACATCTCCCTCTTTACCCACAGGAGAAAGAGCGATCGTTGTATCGCCCTGACTTGCCTTACAAAAGGCAGCACCGTGATAGGTGATGACCATAGATGGCTCTATTATAGCATATCTGCTTGCAATCGTCACGCAGTGCGGTATACTAGCATCTTATGTTTACCGAGCTAGAAAATCGTGATGAGGACAAGACGCTAGAGCCACGCGCCTCGCGCCTGATGGACTCTTTCATCAAAAATTCACCATCGCTCCCCGAGCCGGGAAATTTGATTGAGGGCACCGTCATTGGCAAAGGTAAAATGGCACTCTATATTGACCTCTCGCCCTTTGGAACCGGACTTATTTTTGGCCGTGAGTACTTAAACGCTCGTGACGTCATAAAAAAAGTAAGCCCCGGCGACAAGATCACCGCAAAAATTTTGGAGTCAGAAGGGGAGAATGGTTACATTGAACTCTCGCTTAAGGAGGCAAAGCAGGCACAATTTTGGACTGTTGCTGAAGATGCATTAAAGCGTAAAGAATCCTTCCTCCTCACCATTAAGGATGCCAACAAGGGTGGGCTCATTGTGGATTGGCAAAATATGGACGGCTTCATCCCTGCCTCTCAATTAAAGCCCGAGCATTACCCGCGCGTTGAGGATGGCGATAAAGATAGGATTGCGGATGAGCTCCGGAAGCTTATTGGCGAGACACTCTCGGTGGTGATGATTGGTGTGGACCCCAAGGAGAATAAACTCATTTTTTCTGAAAAAGAGATAGGGGACCAGAACCGCGAGGAGCGCGTTTCGCGGTATCACGTGGGTGACGTGCTTGACGGCGAGGTCACCGGCGCGGTTGACTTTGGGGTCTTTGTAAAGGTTGAGGATGGACTTGAGGGGCTCGTGCACATCTCGGAGATGGACTGGGCGCTCGTGGAGGACCCTCGCAAAATGTTTGCCGTCGGAGAAAAAGTTAAGGTAAAGGTGATTGAAGTGAAGGAAGGAAAAATTTCCCTCTCTATCAAACAATTAAAGACAAACCCGTGGTCAGAGGCAGGCGCTAAGTATAAGAAGGACGACACCGTAACCGGCGTGGTTATCCGCTTTAATAAATATGGCGCACTGGTCTCCATTGAGGAGGGCGTGGCAGGACTCTGCCATGTGAGCGAGTTTGGTGGTGAAGAACAATTACGCGAAAAACTCTCACTCGGTAAGACCTACCAGTTCAAAATCAACATCTTTGAGCCAAAAGAGCAGAAGATGACGCTCTCATTCGTGGGGTAATATAAAAATGAATCCCCCTCCGATCTCAATATGTCGGAGGGGGATTTTTTAGGGACGTGCGGCCTTGACGCAGGTACCCTGTTCAATACGGGCGAGAAGGCGTTTAAACATGCCGATGTCTGCTTGGATCTTCTGCTTAAGCAGGAGGATACCTTCATGGGCGTCCTTTCGGTCTCGTAAGATCCTGTTGAGAAAATCTTCATCCCATCCTTCAAAGCGTTTTCCGTCAACAGCAACGCGCTCCACAAACCTGCTCAAAACGCGGAAATCATGGTAAAGACCCCGCTGTCGTACTCCACTCTTTTCGAGCCCCTGCTCTTTCGCGCACTTCACTACATACGCAATGGCGTTGTGCGTTTTCATTGGATGAGCAACCACATATGTTGCTGTTTCAATCTGGAAGTGTTCTGGATACCGCGACAATAGGAGAGCAACAGGAGTAGCCAATCGTTCTTCCTTCTTGCGAGACGGGTGCATCATTTCCTGCACTTTAGGATCAAGCCGCAGGAGCGATATCCGTTGGTTGATCCAAAATGCAGAGCGGCCGAGAAGTCGTGCGATACTTTCGTAGGTACGGCCAGACTTATGGATTCGCGCAATTGCTCGAGCTTCTTCCAATTCCGTATGCCCAGCCTTGCAAAAGTTTGAGACGCAAGAAACAAGGAATTGTTCATCCTCATCCCGTACCGTGCATTCAAAGGCACGATAATGTGTTACTCCCGCAATCTCGCAAGCAAGCCAACGCCTCTGGCCATCAATCAGTTCCCAGTCATGCTCGGGATCATTACTTAATCGTCGCACCTTACCGGGATCCTGCTGGCCGATTTCTGCGATACTTGTTGCAAGAGCTTTAAGTTCTTCTTGATCGAAGTACTCTCGAGGCTGATTCGCAAATGGTCTGACCCTCTCTAAAGGAATATCAAGCATTCGATCTTGTGTGGGCTGGGATGCAAGTACCGCAGGTGGCGATGGATTGAGGAGAGGAACTTTTTTTTGCTTCACAGGAGAGGGGATTGGCTTGTGGTTGTCGGGAGATGCTAAGGGGGCAGTGAGGCATCGCGCATCTCTGCCATGCTCGGTGTGGAACTTGCAGAGTCCAGTGACAGTATCCACGACAACAGAGTCATTCCCGTGGAAGCTCCTTTGTGAGGCACACTCCACGCAGATGCGCCATGGACTTGTGCAGTGGTAACGTGTATGACACGAGGTATAATTAACACTCGGATCCTTACATTTATTACGACACAATTCGGGCGTGATCTCTTTCCCCATAGTGCCCGTAGCACCATTGAAGGTAATGGGGCAGAGGAACAATTTCCCTTCGGTCAGATTTCTTTCCTTCTTTTCTTCCAACTTTTCCTGCCTCCGTAACTCGCGCTTCTCACTTCGTTTGTCCTTATTGGACCTTCCTTGGGCAACCGGCATAGTGGGCAGCCTCCTTTCTTCTCTTTTTGTATTGAATTGTAGAGAACTTCTGCTACCTGTATAGCAAACTGGGGTGAGAATGTAAAAAATGGCTCTATAGAGCCATTTTTAGTCTATTTATACTCCCCTCCCAAAAATTGCTTGACAAACACTGTGGGTATGCTATACTTGACATTGGACAGTATATATTGAAAGATTGGTTAGTTTGGGCCCCGGCCCGCATCTTTAGGAGGAAAGGAATACTCGCTTTATGCGTGCTTTCTCTGTTGGATTTACCTAACGCAATCACACGGCTCGCGCGGAGCCGGCGACGATACCGATGTGCATCATGTGCATCGCGCCCCATCATTAGGGCGGCTGAAAACGATGCGCTTTATGAACACGCGCCGCCGGCTCCCCGAGCCGACCAATCAACA
>CAYITB010000012.1:0-8770 GCA_964366155.1 uncultured Candidatus Saccharibacteria bacterium | reverse complement strand
AAACTCATCGCCTTCTCTCGTCCCTCACTCACCAAGATCTCAAGCGCCTCACCAGCGCGCTTTGCGAGCTTTTTTAGTATTTCCAATTCATCTTTTTTAAAAGTCCCCAATATAAAGTCCCCCACTGCCTCATCCCCTACTGGCTTTTTTAATTTCCCTTTTGGTGTTGTTTTTGAGATGCCGACGCGCAGGCGTACAAAGGCCTTGGTCTTAATCGCGCGCATAATAGACTCAACGCCTTTATGTCCACCCGAGCCGCGATTGAACGAGAGCTTCATCGTGCCCAACGGCAAATCTAGATCATCGTGCACCACAATGAGCCGCTCTGCCTGCTTTGCATTTTTAATAAGTGGGGCCACGGCAGACCCTGACTTGTTCATAAAGGTGTCGGGGATGAGCACTTTGCCATCAAATTTTTTTGCGAGAGCTGAAACGATAATACGCCCCGTGTTATGCCGTGTGTACTCGTACTCTTGCCCAGGGTTCCCTAATCCTACCAATACATATGCCATCAGTGGGAGTATAGCATGATTTGCGTGGAGCTCATTTTTATAGTACAATTGCCCCGATGCAACCGGAAAAACAAGGTTTTTGGGGCTTTATTAAGGAAACCCTACGCTTCGTTATCATAACTATCCTCATCGTCGTACCCTTCCGACTCTTTATTGCTCAACCTTTCATTGTCTCTGGCGACTCCATGGTCCCCACTTTCCACAATGGTGAGTACCTCATTGTTGATGAACTCTCCTATTACCTACGCGAGCCGAACCGTGGAGAAGTAGTCATATTCCGCTACCCCAAGGAGCCTTCAAAATTTTTTATTAAACGTGTGGTGGGACTCCCCAGCGAAACGGTAACGATCAAAAATGGTCACATTGAGATTACCGAGACAAGCGGTACCCATGTCTCACTCACCGAATCGTATGTAAAAAATGAACTCCTCTCCAATATGAGTGTTATCCTTGCCAACGATGAGTACTTTGTTATGGGAGATAATAGGAACGCGAGTTCCGACTCGCGCTTTTGGGGCCCCGTCACACGGCCACTCATCGTAGGACGTGCTTTTGCGCGGCTCCTGCCTATCGCGGAAGCAGAGGTACTCCCCGGCGACAGCACTCCTCTTACGACTCCCTTGTAAAGAACTATATGGCAACAAAAAAATCATCAGGAAAAAAAGAGGCACCACAATCACTCAAAGGAATGCGGGACATTGTCGGAGAAGAATACTTCTCCTACCTCGGCTTTAGCGAGCGCGCGGCCGAGATTGCTCTCTATTACGGATTCAATCCCATTAGTACTCCCATCCTTGAAAAGGAGGAGGTCTTTAGCTCCGGGCTTGGAGCTACCTCCGACATCATTGGGAAGGAGATGTACACCATCAAGGGCAGGGGTGGCGAACATATTGCACTACGCCCCGAAGGGACAGCAGGTGTGGTGCGCGCTTACATTGAGCATGGCATGCAGTCACTCCCCCAACCGGTAATGCTCTACTACGAGGGGCCCTTCTTCCGTCATGACAACCCCCAACGTGGGCGCTATCGTGAGTTCCGTCAGTTTGGGATTGAGATCATAGGCAATATCAAGAGTATTGCTGATGCTATCGTGATCCGTGTAATCACTACCATCCTCGCTGAAGCGGGGCTTAAGAATCTCTGCGTAGAAATAAATAGTCTCGGGTGCAAGGAGTGCCGTGATGGCTACCACCGTGAACTTTCTGCCTACTATCGCAAACATAGTAAAAACGTGTGCGCCGATTGCCGCGAGCGCCTTAAGGTCAACCCCTTACGTCTTTTAGATTGTAAAAACGTTAAGTGCCAGCCCATCAAGGAAGGCGCACCCGAATCGGTTGCCTATCTCTGCCCGGAATGTAAGAAGTACTTTAAGGAAGTTATGGAGTATTTGGAAGAGATGGGGGTTACGTACCGCTTAAACAGCACCCTTGTGCGCGGACTTGATTATTACTCACGTACCGTCTTTGAAGTTATTGATTTGGATTCTGAAAAGAGAGAGGAAGGTGTCCCCCCACTTGCAGTTGCCTCTGGTGGTCGCTACGACTACCTTGCGCGCCACTTGGGTAGCTCTAAGGATGTCGCCGCGGTAGGTGGCGCTATTGGCATTGATCGCGTACTCCTCTCCCCCACCCACGCGCGTCTTGCGCCTCGCATCCTCAAAAAACCAGAGATCTCTTTTATCCAACTTGGCTTTGATGCAAAGGTAAAGAGCTTGCAGGTTATTGAGATTTTACGCAAGGCGCGCATCCCTATCCACCACTCGCTGGGTAAAGATTCCCTCTCTACCCAACTTGCCATTGCCGAAAAGCTTGGCATCCCTTTTTGCATCATTCTGGGACAAAAGGAAGTTATTGACAGCACTGTTATTGTGCGCACTATGGCAAACCGATCTCAAGACACGGTAAGGATTGATAAACTGGCTGAATACTTGAAGAAAATCAAGAAGTAAGGTATACTCTTTCCGCTATGATAGGTGTTGAAGTAAAACGAGCCAGTGGCGAATCAAATATGAGTGTGATGAGACGCTTCTCAAAGCGTGTGCTCTCGGGGGGTTACGTACGCCGCCTCAAGTCCATTCGCTACCGCACACGCCCACAGTCTGCGCTCAATAAACAGCGCCGTGCAATTAAGCGCACCGTGCGCATTACTACTATTGAGAGGCTTAAGAAACTTGGCAAATTGAGTGACAGTTTCGGTAAAAAAACTCGTTAAATCACCTCTCCCGGCGCTCCCCTACGAGCGCGTGACACAAAGGATACTGGGCGGAAGGTACGAGCTCTCCGTTGTTTTTGTTGGTTCAACACGAATGCGTACGCTCAATAGGAACTACCGAGGTAAAGATGCCGATACCAACGTGCTTGCCTTTCCTCTCTCAAAGAATAGTGGAGAAATTGTCATCAATCCATCTTTGACCAAGGGCTTTTCACTCCTCCATCTCTTTGTCCACGGATTACTGCATTTGAAAGGACTGCGCCACGGGAGTACAATGGAGACTACAGAACGAGATCTGTTGCAAATTTTTTCACATGACCAAACACATCGTGACCGGGATCGACGTGGGGACGCACGCAGTGCGCGTTCTTGTTGCTGAATATCTTCCCGGCCATCGTTACCCTAAAATACTTGCTCTCGTAACTAAGGAGTCACGAGGTATGCGCCACGGCTACCCTGTAAATACTGACGAAGTCTCATCCTCGGTGGGTGAGGCTATCCGCGCGGCAGAAGCAATGGCAAAACAAAAGATACGTCGCGCCTTCCTCTCTATTGGTGGCGTAACCCTTGAGTCGCGCATGTCGGACGCAAGTGTGGCCGTTTCTCGCGCGGATCAAGAGGTCACCGAGGCAGACGTGCGCCGCGTGCTTGATTTGACCGAAGCCAACTTGCTCGACAATAGTAATCGCACCGTCATTGAGCGCTATCCGCTCGCCTTTAAACTTGATGGAAAAAAGATACTAGGGAGACCTACCGGCTTTAAAGGTAGCAAATTGGAAGCGCGCTCGGTTTTTATTACCTGCCTCACCCAGCACGTTAACGACCTTGAGAATGCGGTTATAGAGAACGGAGTTGCCATTGATGACGTGATCCCCTCTCCCATTGCCGCGAGTACGGTGACTCTCTCTAACGTGCAAAAAATGGCGGGCTGTGTGCTCGCCAACATCGGCTCCGAAACCACCTCACTCGTTGTGTTTGAGGAAAAAATCCCCATCTCCATACGTGTGTTCCCTATTGGCTCTACCGACATCACCAACGATATTGCGCTCGGATTAAAAATTTCTCTGGAAGAAGCGGAGCGCATCAAAACTGGTATTGAGGAACCGAACGCTACCAAGAAAAAGTTGGATGAAATTATTGATGCACGACTCTCGGATATGTTTGAACTCATTGAGGCACACCTCAAAAAGATCGGTCGTAACGGACTCCTCCCCGCGGGAATTATTCTTACCGGCGGTGGTTCAAGTATCCCTGACATTGACTCACTCGCAAAGCATGCACTCAAACTCCCTGCGCGCATTGGTACGCCAGAAAACGGATTTAACGTACGGAGCCAAGTATCAGACCCCTCATGGGCAGTTGCGTATGGACTCTGCATACTCGGGAAACGCGAAGAAGAGGAAGGGGGTAGTGGAGCACTGCTCACATCAACAAAAAACTATTTTGTCAAGTGGATCCGCGAGCTCTTGCCATAATAGGAGGTTCTGCTATCCTGTAGTGGTATTTCCATGCCACTATGCCAAAAATAGACCCAGAGATTCAAACATTTGCACGCATTAAGGTCATTGGCGTTGGCGGCTCTGGAACCAACGCGGTGAATCATATGATTGATTCCAAGGTACGCGGAGTTGAATTTATCTCGCTCAATACCGACGCGCAGGACCTACACCATTCATCGGCAACTAAAAAAATACACATCGGGAAAAATCTCACTCGCGGACTCGGTACCGGTATGGACCCCGAGATCGGGCGCAAAGCGGCCGAAGAGAATATTGAAGAAATACAGACAATCGTGAAGGGTGCTGACATGGTCTTTATTGCCTGTGGACAGGGAGGAGGTACCGGCACCGGCGCTTCACCAGTTGTGGCAAAGACCGCTAAGGGACAGGGATGCCTCACGGTTGCGGTGGTCACTCGACCCTTCTTCTTTGAAGGGAATCAGCGCGCGACGATCGCGGAACGTGGCATTGATGAGCTTAAGAAAGAGGTGGACGCGCTTATCATTATCCCCAATGATCGCTTACTCGCGGCAATTGATAAGGAGACTAAATTTGCTTCTGCGTTTGCAATGAGTGATGAAATACTCCGCCAAGCAGTGGAGGGTATCTCGGACCTGATTACCACCCCCGGTATTATCAACGTGGATTTTGCCGACATTAAATCCATTATGCAAAACGCCGGCTCGGCGCTCATGGGTATTGGACGTGGTGTGGGCGAGAAGCGCGCCGAGCAGGCCGCCAAGGCGGCTATTAATTCCCCCCTCCTTGATGTGTCCATCCAAGGAGCTAAAGGGGTGCTCTTTGCCATTGCAGGCGGCGATGATATGACCATGTTTGAGATACAGGATGCCGCAAAGGTAATTACCGAGAACATTGACCCAAACGCAAAAGTCATCTTCGGCGCTATCCGCGACGACAAGCTCAAGAAGAATGAGATTAAGATCACTGTCATTGCGTCCGGCTTCCCCGAAAATCAGAAAAAGAAAAATCTCTTTTCATCGGGGGGAGAGAAAGTAGAACAAAAAGAAGAGCCGTTTGTAAAGACCGTTACCGAGAAACCCAAGCGTGAACCGGAGCTCGAGTCAGAAAATGGAGCGGATGAAAATTCTGAAGATTGGTCATCTATCCCCGCCTTCCTCCGCCGCTCTAAGGGAAAATAAAAATATTCTATGTACGATCTCATTATTGTTGGTGCCGGCCCCGGAGGAACAGCCGCGGGAGTGTACGCCGCACGCAAGCGGCTAAAAACAATACTGCTCACTGCCGAGTTTGGCGGACAGTCGGTAGTTTCGGAAGATATCCAAAACTGGATTGGCTTCCCTTCTATATCGGGTACTGCGCTCGCGGAAAGTTTTAAAAAACACCTAGAAACTGCTAAGGGTGACTCTTTGGAAGTACGTGAGGGGGTGTATGTTAATAAAATTACCCAAAATGGCGACCACTTTAGCGTAGAGACGAGTGGAGGGACCTTTGAAACACGGACCGTACTCATTACGACAGGCTCGCACCGCCGCAAACTGGAAGTACCGGGAGCAAAAGAGTTTGATAACAAGGGTATTAGCTATTGCGCCTCTTGCGATGGCCCGCTCTTTGCTGGTAAAGACGTGGCAGTGATTGGTGGTGGTAATGCGGGCTTTGAGACCGCGGCACAGCTCCTTGCCTACTGTAAGAGCGTAACGCTCCTGCATAAAAACCCTACATATAAAGCAGATGAGATTACGGTGCAAAAAGTGCTCGCAAATGAGCATATGCATGCACTCCCCAATGTTGACCTTGTCTCTATTCAAGGTGATAAATTTGTGAGCGGACTCACCTACCACGACAAGGCGACGGGCAAAGAAAAACAACTTGCCGTAGAAGCGATTTTTGCTGAAATCGGCAACATTCCCACAACCGAGATGGTAAAGGGGCTCGTGAACTTAAACGACTTTGGCTACATTACCGTAGACCCTAAAACACAACGTGCAAGTCTGCCTGGCATTTGGGCGGCAGGCGACTGCACCGATGGGCTCTACCATCAAAACAACATCGCCGCAGGCGATGCCGTCAAAGCCTTGGAAGATCTCTACCTCTACCTAAAGGCAAAATAGCGTATGGAACAATTTGAACAAAATCTACCATCTGAAGAAAGTATAGAGGATGGTAAGGCCGTTTTGATAAGAGAAAAGACTCTCTATCACGGCACAGGAATAGAGGACATTGAGCAATTTCAACCTGCAGAAGAGACAACTATTGGTGAAGGAGTATATCTCACTTCACAAAGAGAAAGCGCTGAAGGATATGCACAAGGAAGAGCTCGGGCGCGCGGAGGAAATCCTGTTGTCTATGAAGGGAAAATAGAAAATCTAAAACTCCTTGATCTTCGAAATGATGCGACGGTAGAAGAAATTCTTGATGGCTTTTTACCCATTCTTGAAGAAAAGCGGAAGCAAGAAGGGATTCCCTGGTTTGAAGAGAATGTATTAGATGCTGCCATCGCAGACATAAAAGCGCACAAGGTAAAAGCAGGACAGCTAGGTATTGTTGCTCGTAGTCTGGGCATGACATTTACTAAATACGTGCAAGATCTTGGCTACGACGGAATTATCGCGATGGAGGGTGGCGAGAAAGATTTTGTAGGAACTCATGATTCTTATCTCATTTTTGATCCAGAGAAAATTCAAAACATCTCAAAAATCTCTACTTAAAAGTCAGGTAAAAATAGCTTCTACAAATCTCTATACGATCGTGAGTAATTGTGTAATTTACCAAAAAGCCTTAAATATCCAGCGTCGGAGGTTATATTTAAAGCCATATTTTAGAGATAGATGATTGAAGTTAGACTTCAATCAAGAAGCGGGGACGATGCCCGGAACTTTGAACCAAAAGTACGGCTCAAATTCAAGGATCTTGATGAAAGCATACGTGAATTGCGGGCTATGTTCAAGCAACACCCTCAATGGTTTGAGGTGCCTAAACCAAGGTCTGATGAGAGAAAAAATACAATAAATTATTCGGTTGAGTAAACTAGGGCTTCCGCTTGATTAGGATATCTGCTTTTCAAACTCACTCTCCAGTTTTTGGAAGTTTTCGGTTATTCTAAAGAACTCATGAATCCTATCACTTTCTTTTCTACCAATAGTATTTGAGCGTCCTTTGTAATTTATAAGCTCGATTTTGGGATAGGAAAAACGCGCATCAACGCCACGGCTTTTGTGAATGACGTGGAAATGCCTTGGGTTATGGTCGCCGCTGTAAACTCGGAATTCAAACCCCTCCATTCGCCCAGCAATACCGCGAAGCAGAGGCCCCCGCCACTCAATGGCATCTTTGTATTTTTCTGCGAGCTCCTTTTCCTGTTTGTCTTCTTCAGACTCGGAAAATACTTCGAAGTTACTATCTGATTGCTCAAATATCCCAAAAACTCCATCTAAAATTTCCCTGTTATAGATGATACTCTTCCTGATTTTTGCCAACTCGTCGCTATGATTTTTAAGATCAACTTCATACTGAAGAACTCTTTTGCCGATGCCTTTGTGTTTTTCATCGATCTCTGGGCTGACCCCACCTTCCGGTTCAAAACCGTCAACGATCAGAGGAAAGAAAAAATTACAGCCTTCCTTATGCCCGCTCAACTTGAGCGTAATACGGCCTTGAGACTTTGCAATAAATGGCACATTAAACTGACTAAACTGGGCTGTAGTTGAAAAGTAAAGTTTTTTCTTAAATATAGAAAACAAATCATGCTTAACATAGGCGGTAACAGTAGAGGCAAATTCAAGACCATCAATATCAAGAAATCCTCCCAAGACCCTGTAATCCATACCACCCCAACTTGTTTTTAGCCAAGACTTAGAAATTCGACCTGATAGAACAAATTCTGCCCCAACATGTTCGTGTGGTTTTGGGGATATTATTTCAATTTCATCTATCTGCTTCATTTGTGTGGATAACTTGATTTGCATACATTCTATTTATTTTCTATACTAACATATATGCTCACAAAAAAGCAAACACAAGTCCTAGATTTTATAAAGGCCTATATGGCAAAGAACAGCTATGCCCCCTCTCTTGATGAGATCAAGAAGAAGTTTAAGCTCGCCTCTGTATCAACAGCCCATTACTATATAAGCAAATTACAAGATGCCGGCTTTTTGAATAAAGAACACAATCAACCCCGTGCCGTTTCCACAGTTAAAGCAAAACAGACAGTGGAAATTCCTATTTTAGGCGCAATCGCAGCTGGTCAGCCTATTGAAGCGATAGAAATTCCGGATGAGACAATAACGATCACAAGAGATGAGATTGGAAAACAAGGCAAGCATTACGCTTTGCGTGTTCAGGGTAGCAGTATGATTGATGAAGGTATTTTTGACGGTGACATTGTTGTAATTCGTAAACAGGATGTGGCAGAGAATGGACAGACTGTTGTTGCTGTAATAGATGATAACCAAGCAACGCTCAAAAAATTATATCGTGAGAATGGAAAGTTTAGACTGCAACCTGCAAACCCGACACTATTCCCAATTTATCGTGATGAGGTAGAAGTGAGAGGTGTTGTCGTTAAAA
>CAYITB010000011.1:1606-16248 GCA_964366155.1 uncultured Candidatus Saccharibacteria bacterium | reverse complement strand
TATGAAAAAAATACTCATTGCCATTATTATTGTTCTCATCATCATTGTGGGAGGCTTATGGTGGTACATCCGCTCTAACACCATTTCCCCCATAAACGCTCCGGGAGCAAGTTCTTCCCCAATCGTTCCTTTCCCCATCGCAACAGACCGCCCTATTAGCGTTATTTCTGGTACAGGGTCTACCGGCAGCTCGTCTTTTGCGGGTGGACAAGGAGCTACGGAGCAGAGCGCTACTCAAGCATATGAGCTCTATTCTCGCCCTGTGGTGGGGTACCGTTACATTAGTATTGCCACAAGTACCGCATTAGTTTTTATGGACCGAGACTCTGGGCACCTCTATCTCGTGAGAGGGGAGGGGGGATCAACACGAGTAAGCAACACCACCCTCTTAGGGGTAGAGAGGGCATGGTGGGTAGAATCTAAGGACAAACTCTTTACTATCGTCAATTCCCGAGAGAGCGGCTTCCCGCGCATCACTCTCTACTCGGTTAAAAAAACCGAGCTCCTCTCTGCCTTTACTGCCTCGTCATCCCCCGCGGCCCTCGTAAAAGAAGGGGATATTGACACCACACCCATTGATATTGCGCCTGCACCAATAGGATCCAAATTCTTACTTCTCTCAAAAGAGGGGAGTGAGCGATCAAAAATAGAAGTAGTTGACGCGCCTACCCTTAAAAGAACACTCCTTGCATCAAATATACCGTTTACAGAACTTTCCCTGGAGTGGCGGGGCGCACAAACAGCGACGCTCTCTACTAAACCGTCTTTCTCTGCTCCCGGAGTCCTCTTTACCCTCAATACGAGTACGGGCGATTTAGAGCGCGTTGTGGGTGCTAGCTCAAATTTCTTTGCCCTCTCGGATAAACTAGTGGAACATATTCTCTACACCGATGGATCGCGGAGTAAAATATGGAGCAGAGGAGCAACAAGCACACAAATTTTAAATCTCGCGGCACTACCGGAAAAATGCGCATGGTCATCACTCTTAAAAGGAGTACTCTATTGCGCAACCCCACGGAACCAGGGGGAGTTCCTTCTCCAGCGTGATGTGTGGCTACGAGGAGAGACGAGTACGCGCGATGATCTCTGGTGGATAGACACTCGTAATGGAACCGCTGATGTTCTTGCTGAACTCTCGTACACTTTTGATGCGTCCACACTAGTAGTGAGCCCAAACGAAAACACGTTGATCTTAAAAAATAGATTGACGGGCGGGATAGTGCGTATTCCCATCCCGCAGGAAAGTTATGACTAACGAGCTTTATTTATAAGACCCTCGTAACAAATAGCAAAGAGGTTGCCAGTGAGCCAATAGAGTGACACTGCCGCAGGAAAAGAAAGTGAAATAAAGGCAATGAAGGCCGGCATAATATACTTCATCTGATAGTACATACTCCGGTTTAAATCGTGGCTAAAGCTTGATTCTGTCCCTGTGGGGGCACTTGGTACTGTGAGGGTAAGCCGCATATGGAGATATTGGGTAAGTGCAATGAGAACGGCAAACAAATAGCTCCGTACAGACAAGTCAATCCCCAAAAGTATGGTCCCAATAGTTGTTGGCGGTACGATGAACGAGTAGAGCTCATCAAGACGAATAGTCGCCCCTTCACGGAATACCCAAAAGAGAGCAATGAGAACAATAAGTTGAGGAATCATAAGTGCGATTCCCGCAAAAGGATTGATTTTTTGCTCCTTATACAACTGCATAATGCGAATAGACTCTTGTTGTCTATTTCCTTTTGTTTCTGCTTTTATCTTTGTAATGAGAGGTTCAAGTTCTTTTAGTTTTCGTTGAGTGGTGAGAGCTTTTTTTTGAAGAGGAAGGAGTATCACACGAACAACAACAGTAAGAATAATAATTGCCACACCAAGATTGTGCCCAGGAACAACCGCCGTAAGTGCAACTAATGCGTTATAGAGAGGCTGAAAGATAAATGTGTGGAACATAGAGTTTATACTTTTTTAATGAGTTCAATAAAGGATGCGTTGAGATTTTTCCACTGCATATGCAGCACAGAAGAGTTTGGGTAAAAAATATAGAAGTACAATGGGGAAAGAGTGTGTAAAGAAAAGAGACTCCGACCCCTCCTTTTAATACGATTTCTCTCTACCGCTTGCTTGGCTACTTTCCGTGAGACAACCACTGACGAATGGGAAAGTTTAAAAGAATTTGTTACAGGAACTACCTGTAAGGTCCCCAACTCATTCCGAAGATGCCTCCCCGCACGAAAGGGAGGGAAGAGGGGCTGGGACACCCCCACCCTCTTACTCATATTATACCGTGAGCCGTGCACGTCCCTTACGACGACGACGGGTTACTACAGCGCGCCCCGCGGGACTTCGTTTTCTAACAAGAAACCCGTGTGTTTTATGGCGTTTTCGTTTCTTTGGTTGGTGTGTTTGAGACATATGAAAAAAGTGTATACTAAACTGGTTTAAAGTTCAATCCACAGTTTGTGCACAATGAAAGAATGTTTGTTTTGTGAATTTAAAGACTATAATCGGATTACTTAACGTACATATGAGTGAAAATAGAGAATTATGGGATCATGCGCTTTCTGAGATCGAGCTCTATGTATCTAAAGCTAATTTTGGGACTTGGTTTCGAAACACTATTATTATAAAACAAGATGGGGGGACTGTTTTTTTGGGGGTTCCCAACGCATTCGTAAAAGATTGGCTCCAAAATAAGTACCATATTTTTATTCTTAAAGCGCTTCGTAATCACGCGGAGTATATAAAAAATATAGAATATATTATTACTCGTGGAGATAAAGTAAAAATAGAAGAGCACCCAAAACAAATTTTTAAAAACCAACTTGAGTTTTCAGAACTTTATGTTAATAAAGATGATAATTTAAACCCTAAATATACCTTTGATAATTTTATTGTTGGATCGTTTAATGAAACCGCCTACGCGGCAACACGAGCAATACTTAAAAATTTAGGAACTACATATAACCCCCTCTTTATTTATGGAGGAACAGGATTAGGAAAAACACACCTTATCCAAGCTGTTGGAAACCAAATTAAAAAAGATTCTCCTGATAAAAAAGTTTACTATATTACTTCAGAAAAATTTGTTATTGAAGTAGTAAGCTCTATCCAAAATAATCGTGCGAATGCTTTTAAAGAGAAATACCGTAAGTATGATCTTTTTATAATGGACGACGTTCAGTTTATTGCGAACAAAGATCGAACTCAAGAAGAGCTCTTTCATCTCTTCAATAGCCTTCATGATCAAAATAAGCAAATTATTTTTTCTTCCGATAAAATACCAAAATACATACCCAATCTTGAAGAACGGCTTCGTTCACGGTTTGAAGGAGGAATGATTATTGATATTTCTCTCCCAGACTACGAATCTCGACTTGCGATACTTAACTCTAAACTCAAAACGAGTGATTTTATCCCTTCCCAAGAAACAATTGAGTATATAGCTTCTGTTGTTAAAGGAAACATTAGAGAGCTTGAGGGTGCCCTCAACACAATTATCTGTCAATGTCAGCTTAAAAATAGGGATATTAACCTCTCGGAGGTTAAAAATCTCATAAAAAACACAATTAAACCACAAAAAACAATATCCATTAAAGACGTCCTTCATATAATTGCAAATTTCTATAATATAGAAGAAAAGGTTTTGTGTGAAAAAACAAGGAGGAAGGAGGTGGTAAAACCACGACAAATTATTATGTATATACTCCGTGAGGATTTTAATATTTCATACCCTTATATTGGACAAAAACTTGGTGGAAGAGACCATACTACAGTTATGCACGCGTATGAAAAAATAAAAGAGGAGGTAAAAAGTAATAATTTACTCACACAAGAGGTTGAACAAATTAGATCTCTCCTTTATAACAACTAGTGGATAAGTTATGTATAATTATGAGTATTATTTTTAAATAAATATTTTTAAATAAATAAATATGAAGTTATCAACAATAGTAAACTCACAAATACCTTTCTATAAGGCTGTTAAAAATCTTTTCCACATATTAACACTTTTTATAATAATAACTTCTTCTTTTAAATAGATAATTTATGAAAATAGAATGTGGAAAAGAAAAAATACAAAACACACTCGCTCTCCTTGATAGAATCACGGGGAAACATTTAAGTTTACCAATACTTTCTTTTGTGTATTGTGAAGCTAAAAAAAATACACTCATACTACGAGCAACAAACTTAGATATTGGTGTTGAAATACAAGTTCCCATAAAAACCATACAAGAAGGATTTTGTGTGGTACCCGCTCATTTAATAAGTAACACCCTCTCCCCAATATTTTTTGAGAATATTATTTTAAGTTCCGAAAATAATAAAATTTTTATTACCACACCAAAACATAATATAATAGTGAATGGGTTTGTGGGAATAGAGGATTTTCCACAACTCCCTAAAATTGAAAAAGGCGTTTCTTTTGAAATAGAAACAAAACAATTTATTTATGGGATAAAAAACGTTCTTTATGCAGCGGCACCAACAGAAATTAAACCAGAAATAGCAAGTGTTTATTTTTACACAACAAAAAACAATCTTATTTTTGTTTCCACTGATGGATTTCGTCTTGCTGAAAAAAAAATACCATTCACTTCTGTGGATGAAATTCACACCATCCTCCCTTATAAAAACGCACTAGAAATAATTCGTTTACTTGAGGGAAGTGAGTATAATCAACTTTCAATCACCATAACAACAACTCAGTGTGTATTCAAATGTGGATCAATAACTATCTCATCCCGCCTTATTGATGGGGTATACCCAGATTACCCACAACTCATCCCACACTCATTCTTAACAGAAGTCTCTCTTTCTAAAGAAGAGTTTCTCGCGGCTCTTAAAGTGACACAATTTTTTTGCGACTCATCAAATCAAATTATAATATCAATCAACCCGACAGATTCCCATTTTGAGGTGGGAGCTAGAAATAGTTCTGTGGGAGAGAACACTATTTCTTTAGATGCAACCATAAAAGGTGAGCCTCTAGATGTTTTTTATAACATCCGCTATATTAATGAATTTTTTCAATCAATTAATACACCGCGTGTTATTTTTGGATTTAACTCAAAATCAAAACCCGCGGTACTCCGTGGTGAAGGTGATGGTATGTTTACATACCTCGTTATGCCGGTAAATCGTTAATGTGAAGAAAATTAGCTCTTATTTAAATAAATATAATAACGTCACACCCTTTTGGAGTAGGACACGGAGTGATCTCGCCAACCACCTTTCAAAAATTACAGGGGAAACAGTGCAAAAAAGCCAGGTGTCAATTTCTGGAAAAAAGATTTACCTACGAAATGTTTCGTCCTCACTGCGTTCCTATCTCTTGATCCACCAAAAAGAAATCAATCAATTTATACAATCTATTCATGAGGCGCAACAACTCCACCTGTAGTTGTTGTACCTTTGTTTTGTGAAGCCCAGAGGAGTATTGGGGCTTCCCAGAGACGGAATTGAGGATCATTCTCTGGTCGCTGGGGTTGTGGGCCTGTTGGGTTATTAGCATCTATAAAATAGAGAATTGAGTGAATATTATTTTGCCATACCCCAATAAGTATTGGCTTGCTCTCTATGGGTGTTGGGGTCGGTTTTATAAACAACTCATTTTCTAATTTAGGAAGAATACTCTTCATAAACACATTCCAAAGAGGGGCAATAATAAAACCAGCAACCTTTTTTTCCATAGGAGTATTATTATTATTTCCAGCCCATGCACCAACAACTATAGTGGGGGTGTATCCAATAACCCATGCATCACGGTAATCATTCGTGGTGCCTGTTTTCGCCGCAACAGAGTACCCAGGGAGATAGAGGTATGAGCTATCCCCAAAAGCGGGGGCTCGCGCAATATTATCTGAAAGTATATCAGAAATTTGTCGCGCGGTTTGTTCAGGGATAACACGCTCGGGGTTTTGTGTGTACTCTTCCAATGTTTTTCCTTCAGAATCTTCAATTTTGAGTACAAATGCGTATGGATTACGAACTCCATCATTAGCAAAGACCCCATAGGCGCTCACCATATCAAGAAGGGAGACCTCCCCACCACCAAGAGCAAGAGAGAGACCGTATTGGTTTGGGTTTGAGAGAGTACTTATTCCCATATCGCGAGCGGTTTTTATTGAGTTTGCAATACCCGCGAGGTACATCACTTTTACTGAAGGAACATTTACTGATTGAGCGAGCGCATTACGCATATTTATTGGACCGCGGAATACCTGATCGTAATTCTCGGGGTGGTAGCACGATGCTTCTGGGGTACTAGGAGTCCTCAGTGGAGTGCATGAAGTATCAAATTCTGTCGGCACATCAAAGAGGACTGTTTCTGGGGTGTACCCCTTCATAAACGCTGTTGCGTACGCAAATGGTTTGAATGCTGATCCTGGTTGGCGAAGTGCGGTCGCGACATTAAAGTTTCCCTCATTTTCTCTATCAAAGTAGTCACGAGAGCCCACAAGAGCGAGGATTTGACCCGTCTTGGGATCTAGTGCTACTAATGCGGCATTTCGTGCATTAAATTTTATTTCGTTCTCCTTAGCGTATTTTGACACGGTATCTTGGGCCTTTGATTGCATCTCCCAATCAATCGTTGTAATTACTCGGTACCCATCTTTCTCGATCGTATCGGTACCATACTTCTCCTCAAGATACGAACGTACGAGATCCACAAAATGTGGAGCCTTTATGCCGCCATCGTTCCTCTGTAAAAATTCCACCTCTTCTTTTTTTGCGCTAACTTCTTCTTCTGCTGTAATCATTCCTGACTCGTGCATTTTTGAAAGAACAAGATTTTTTCTTACAGCGAGCTTGTCTTGGTGTTGTCCGTAGGGTGAGTAGTAGGTAGGTGCTTTGGGGAGCGCCGCTAGGTACGCGGATTGTGCCAAACTTAGGTCTTTTGATGAAATTCCAAAAAATGATTGCGATGCTTCCTCAATGCCGTAGATACTTCCTCCATAGGGGGCCTCATTGAGGTACGCGGCGAGTATTTCTTCTTTTGTCATCACCTTTTCTAGTTTAAACGCGAGGACCGCCTCTTTTATTTTTCTGGTGATGTTGCGATCCCGAGAGAGGAGAGCGTTTTTAATTACTTGTTGGGTGATGGTAGAACCACCTTGAAGAACTTCCCCGGATCCAACATTTACCATAAAGGCGCGCAGTATTCCCTGGGGGTCAACTCCTTTATGTTGGTAAAAACGAGCATCCTCAATTGCGACCGTGGCTTTTTTTATATACTCGGAGATCTCACTAAAAGGAACGACTGTCCTTTTAACATTCCCGTGTACATCGTAGAGGACCACCTTGCCCGTCCTGTCATAGATCTTTGTTGATTCAACAATATTTCTCTCTTGGAAATTATTAAGGTCGGGGATATCAAGACTGACGGCCCAGAGGGTGCCTATACCACCAAAGACGAAAAGAAAAATCAGAAAAAGTGCCACTCCACGAGCGGCAAAGAATGAAATTCCCCGCAGGGAACGAATACTTTTCATTCTCCCCATAGGTGCTTTAGTATACCATATTTCTATGGTATTTTGAAGTGGTCATGCCCCATAGCCTAGAGGAATTAAATATACTCCGTGGTCTTGAGAGGGCCTTTCCTAATGAGACGGAAGCCCTTGCTTTTCTTAAACAACCACGACGCATCTACGCGGGGATTGATCCTACCGCTCCCTCACTCCATCTTGGGCATCTTTCAATACTCCTTAAACTCCGCGACCTTCAAACTCTTGGTCATTCCATAATTCTTCTTATTGGTGATTTTACCGCTCGTATTGGTGATCCCACGGGTAAGAAAACGGCACGAGTGACTTTAAGTCCAAATGAAGTTCAAAAAAATGAGGAACAGTATCTTTCTCAAATAAGTACGGTATTAAAACCAGAATCTTTAGAGTTGCGGCATAATAGCGAGTGGCTCTCGGCATTGAGTTCCGCCGAACTTTTACAGCTCGCGTCTGAATTTACTGTCGGGCAGATGATAGAACGAGATATGTTCCAGGAACGCATAAAAACAGGTTTAGCAATATATCTTCATGAATTTCTCTACCCATTACTCCAGGGGTATGATTCGGTTGCGCTCAACGCGGATGGGGAAGTCGGGGGTAATGATCAGACATTTAATATGCTTTCAGGAAGGACTCTCTTAAAACGGCGTGGGAAAGAAAAAATAGTACTCGCTACAAAACTCCTCGTTGATCCAACGGGTAAGAAAATGGGAAAGACGGAGGGGAATATGGTTTTTCTTTCTGATAGCGCAGGAAATATGTATGGGAAGATTATGAGTTGGCCCGATTCACTCTTACCGTTAGCGTTTGAGATCCTCACTCGCGAATCAATCCCGAGCGCAGACGAACTTTCTGAACATCCCCTTGAAATAAAAAAGCGCCTCGCTTACAGCATTACCGCACTCATCTACGGGGCTACCACTGCCATGAGTGCACAGGAAAATTTTACGAAAAAATTTGTTGCTAAGGAAATTAGTGACGACATTCCAACAGCCTCTTGTGCGCCGGGTGCGCTTCTTGTTGATGTGGTTACCGACACAGGACTCGTAACATCCCGTTCGCAGTGGCGACGATTAGTGGAAGAGCACGCGGTGGAAGAGGTGGGTGGAATGCTGGTGCACGATCCTCTCACTCGGGCAGAGCACAGTATGACGCTACGCATCGGCAAATCCCGCTTCCTCCGTATAGAGTGTAAATAAAAATCTCCGACCTAAGATCGGAGGTTTTTATTTATTTAGAATCCTTCCTCTTCCTCAAGCTTCTCTTCCTCTTCCTCCTCGTCTTCTGTCCCCTTACCTTCTTCCCCCTCTTCCTCTTCTGGTAAATCTACATCACCGGCTCGAGCGAGATCAAATTCTTCGTCCATATGACATAAAACTTAATAGTAATTATGTTGTCTCTAGTTGAGACCACTTTGTTGTACCACACCCTCGGGCATTTTCAATCATATGCCACGGGTTGTGTGGATAAGTTTTAGCGCACATACCCTAATGCCGTCAAGCTCGCGGCAATCGCGTCGTACTCATCATCATGACGAGGCTTGTGAGGGAGCGTAAGGAGCAGGGAGACCATATGTGCAACTTGTTTTTTATCCGCGTTCCCATACCCGGTGACTGATTGTTTTATTTGTTGTGGGGTGTACTCCATAATGATGAGCTGATGTTTCCCCGCGAGGTAGCGGAGCATCCCGCGGACCTCCGCAACCGCAATACCAGTGCGTTGATTATTGGTAAAAAATATTTTTTCTAAGGATACAATCTGTGGCGCGTACTTCTCTAAGGCGCTCTCAAACTCGCGCGCGAGGAGCATGAGCCTCTCTTCAAAGGGGAGTGTGGGAGAGGATACTACACAGGTACTCCACATAAGAGTTTCTTTTTTTCCTTTCGCGCATTCAACCACAGCCATTCCCATCCGATTAAAGCCAGGGTCAATGCCGATAATGCGCACCGCTGCAGGCTTTTGTTGTATCGGCATAAAAAATTACAAGAGCCGCGGCTGTCCCTCTTCCTGCGGATTCTCGTAGCCAAGGTGCTCGTAGGCGCGCTCGGTTACTGCGCGTCCGCGCGGGGTGCGGGTAATGAGTCCGAGGCGCATGAGGTAGGGCTCATACACCTCCTCAATCGTCGCCTCTTCTTCCGAAAGCGAGCTCGCGATCGTTCCGAGACCCACTGGTCCTCCATGGAATGTCTCTATGATGCAGGAAAGTATCTTCCGATCAACCGCGGAGAGTCCCCATTCGTCAATCTCAAGCAGAGCGAGCGCCTCCGCGGCTGATTTTTGCGAGACCGCCACCTTTTTAACTTGCGCGTAATCGCGGACACGTTTGAGGTATTGATTTGCAATGCGCGGCGTAAGCCGACTCCTGCGTGCGATTTCGGCGAGTGCTCCCTCATCGGGCTTCATCTCTAGGAGTTCTGCTGAGCGACGGATGATGCGCGCAATTTCCTCTTCGGTGTAGAACTCAAGACGGAAGGTGCCTCCCCCAAACCGTGAGCGGAGAGGTGAGGAGAGGAGGGCAATGCGAGTGGTAGCCGCAATGAGCGTAAACGGGGGGAGCTCTATCTGGATGGTCCGTGCTCCCGGTCCTTTGCCGATGATGATGTTGAGCACGCCCGACTCCATCGCGGGGTAGAGAATTTCCTCTATCATCTTATTGAGGCGGTGCGCCTCGTCAATAAAAAGGATATCTCCGGGAGAGAGGTTGGTGAGGATGGAAGCGAGATCTCCCACTTTTTCTATCGCGGGGCCGGAGCTCGCCTTCATCTGTGATCCGGTTTCCTTGGCGATGAGATAGGCGAGAGTTGTTTTACCTAAGCCCGGAGGTCCATAAAAGAGGAGGTGTTCCGGCGGGTGTTGGCGTTCTTGCGCGGCATCAAGCAAAATTTTGAGATTCTGTTTGATGTGTTCTTGCCCAATATACTCATCCCAGCGTGTGGGGCGGAGCGCGCTATCAAGGTAGCGCTCGGTGTTGAACTCTCCCGCTTCTTGAGGGTCTCTTGACATAGTATTTTTTATATGCTAATCTCTTGTTAGTAGTTAGAAAGAGACTAGGAATCTCTAAGCAATCGAAGAGCTTGCTCTGTGGGTGCGCCGACGAGGACGTTCTGGTTCTCTTACCTCTGGTAGGAGCGGCTGGGGCTATCCTTTACGGCATGCCTGACTTTCCGATCCGTCGGAAAGGATTGTTTAGAGATTCCTGGTCTTTTTTAAATGATCTCCTCATTTAGATCAATGACGCGACCGAGCTCGGAGAGTGAGGTACTCCCCTCGAGCACCTTCACAATACCATCTTCCCGCATATTGAGAATACACTGGGGGAGTGCGGCGATCTTAATCTCGCGCTCGCTCGGGTTTGCAAGCGTTACCTCGGTTACCTGCGGGTCAGAGAGTATGGCCTCATAAATACCCTCTCGGCCACGGAACCCCGTGCCATTGCAGGCATCACAGCCAACCTCAACGTAGTAACGATCTGCCGGTGGGAGCGCGAGGTCTGGCTTCTTATTTTTAATTCGTTCCACTATTTTATCAATGAAAGCGCGTTCCTCTGGTGGTGGCGCTGCTTCTTTCTTACACTTCACACATAGTTTACGGACGAGACGTTGCGCAATGGCAACGTTGAGCGCGGAGCTGATAACTTTAGGATTAATATCAAGGTCAATAAGGCGGGGGATGGTGCCTGCCGCGTTGTTGGTGTGGAGCGTTGAAAACACGAGGTGGCCGGTGAGCGCCGCGTTGACGGCAATTTTGGCCGTTTCTTTATCACGAATTTCCCCGACCATTATAATGTCGGGGTCTTGGCGCAATGCCGCGCGGAGCCCTTCAAGAAAACTGTATCCCTTCTTATCATCCACCTGTGTTTGATTAATTCCTTGGAGGTGGTACTCAATCGGGTCCTCAATGGTGATAATTTTATTCCCCGTGTTTGAAACGCGCCGGAGGAAGGCGTAGAGCGTGGTTGTTTTACCCGAGCCGGTGGGGCCGGTCAAGAGTATCATTCCGTTGGGCTTCTCTATCTCTCGCGAGAGGATTGAAAAGAGGTGTGGTTCAACCCCGAGATTCTCAAACGTGAGCGCGATAGTCTTTGGGTTTAAAACGCGCATAACCACAGACTCTCCGTAGGCGCCGGGTATCACCGAGGTGCGGATCTCAATCTCAACTCCCTTGATTTTGATGCTAAAGCGTCCGTCTTGCGCCGATTCCTTTACATTGAGCTTCATCCCCGACACGAGCTTGATGCGCGAGAGGATGGGGCGATAGGTGTTTGAAGTCAAGAATGCGATATCTTGGAGCACGCCGTCAAGCCGGTAGCGGAGGCGTATCTGTCCGTCTTGCGGCTCAATGTGGATGTCGGAAGATTCTATTGCCACTGCTCCTGCGAGAATGACTTCCACAATATTAGAGACACCCTTCCCCGCGCTAAATTGGGACTGCTCTCCCTCGATCGTGTTCTTAATACTCGCGACGGACCCTAATTGGTCAAAGAACCGGGAAATTTCCTCGTCAGAAATATCGATCACCCCCGCGGTGGTGCGCGATGAGTCGGCAACCTCGCTGTAGCGCTCCCACGCACGTTCTAAACTCGCTTTTGAACCGATGTAGAGAATGGCGCCATAGTTCTTAGCGCGGAGATCTTCTAAAATCGCGATTACCTTCTCGTTGGTGGGAGAGGTCGCGATGACGTGTACTTCTTTACCAATGAGTTTAAACGCCGCGAGTTGTGCCGCGCGTGATTCATCTTCAGGAACCATGCGGAGCGCGTCGGTGCTGATGGAGAGTTTGGAGAGGTCTATGTAGGGGAGCCCGTACTTTTGTGCGAGGATCTGCGCGAGCTCCTCCTCCTCGTGTGCGTGAAGTTCCTCAATACGTTTATTTTGTTTCTCCTCATTAAACTGCAACATCATTCAATTATACGGTGAATTGTGGTGGAATAAAAGAAGTGCTTGACAGGAATAGTAGGATATGCTATACTGGAAGATAGATAAAAACCCTAGGCGCGGCCTAGTTAAAAGGACTTTGAGAAGAGAGAAGGAGACAGAAATGAAATTCAACAAACTAGTTGGTTTCAGTGTTGTTGTGGGGGTGTTGTTGTCCTATTGTATTAGTGAAGCGTTGGCGGGGGATTTGGGCGAGCGCTACCAATACCAGCAGGCGCGTGAACAGCAGAGGTATAGGAATCAGCAGATACGCGACCAACAGCGCTATCAACAACAGCAACAGCGTGACTTGGAGCGGCAACAATATCAACAGCAACGCGACCAACAGCGCTATCAGTATCAACAGTATCGGAATCAATCCCGATACAATCAGTATGGGTACGGATACTCTGGTGGTGGCTACGGTGGCTTTCGTCCGCGGTATCAGGACTATGGTTATGGTTATTACGGTGGCCATTCCTGTCATGGATCTCACGGATCCAGTTTTGGGATTCACTTCGGGTTCTAGTCCCGAAACAGCCCCTCAAGCCCCCTTTTTCGCCACGGCGAATTAGGGGGCTTTTTCTGTTACAATAGCGGCATGAAGGAGGTTACCAACAGCGCCGATGCGATGAAGAGTCTTGCAGAACGCTTTATCCGCTCAAAAATAGATACTCCACGGCAGGATGGCTCCGGCGCACTGGTCATTGGTCTTGTGGGTGATCTTGGGGCGGGGAAAACAACATTTGCACAAGGGGTTGCCGAGTCATTGGGGGTGCGCGATGCGGTGGTGAGCCCTACTTTTACCATTGAGCGCGTGTATAAAATTATTCACCCAAACTTCTCTCACCTTATTCACCTTGACGCCTATCGGCTCGAGACTCCGGAGGAACTTACGCGCTTGGGTTGGAACAATCTTGAGTCCGATGACCGCGCTATTATCCTCATTGAGTGGGCTGATCGCGTGAGGGAAATCTTGCCCGCGGGTACTCTCTTTATACATTTTACGCTCGTGACCCCCACCATCCATGAAGTTAGCTACTAAAGGAACAAAAAAGAATACGCTCGTACTCTTTGACGCGCACGCTATTATTCACCGTGCCTACCACGCGCTCCCTGACCTGCGCACGCAGGCAGGAGAGCCGACAGGCGGACTCTACGGCATTGCTTCAATGTTGATGCGCATCATCAATGATTTAAAGCCAGACTATCTCGCCGCCTGTTATGACCTCCCCGAGCCAACCTTCCGCAAGCAGGTCTACGATGCGTACAAGGCGGGGAGAGCAAAAATTGATGATGATCTTGTTGCGCAAATAGAGCGCTCGCGAGACATTTTCCGCGCGTTTGGCATCTCCATCTATGAGCACAAAGGATTTGAAGCGGATGATATTTTGGGGACTATTGTTGAACAGCTAAAAAAAGAAAAAAATCTTTCCATTATTATTGCCTCGGGTGATATGGATACACTCCAATTAGTGAGTGGGACGCGTGTGCAGGTATACACCTTACGCAAGGGACTCTCTGACACAATACTCTACGATGAAGACACGGTGGTAGCGCGATACGGATTTACTCCACAACAGGTGCCCGATTACAAAGGGCTCTGTGGTGACACATCCGACAACATTATTGGCGTCCCCGGGATTGGAGAAAAAACAGCAACCGAACTCTTACAAAAATTCGGCACTGTTGAGGATATTTATAAAAAATTAAAGAAAGATAAAGACTTACTTGTTCGCGCGAGGATCAAGCCGCGTGTCGTAGGACTTTTGGAAGAGAATGAAGAGGAAGCGATTTTCTCTAAAACGCTTGCAACAATACGTCACGATGCGCCCATCACCTTTGTACTGCCCGAACACTCGTGGCAAACGGAGGTAGACGGAGCAAAACTCTCGCAACTCTTTGATACTTTAGAGTTTGCTACGCTCAAGCGTCGCGCTCTTGCCCTCGTTGGTGTGAAGGAAGAAAAAAGAGAAGAGGATCCGCCAGCTGGCGGAGGAGAACTCTTTACTAAAGCACGCATCGCACTCTGGCTCCTCAACTCAAATAAAACGGATGCAAACTTAGAAGATATCAGGACACACACACATGAAAGAATTTTGGAAGTAGCAGTCAAAAAGCTGGAGAAAGAACTCAAGGAGAAAGAACTCGCGGGAGTATATAAAGACATTGAACTTCCTCTCATTCCCATCCTCGCGCGTGCCGAGGAGCGCGGGGTCTTGGT
>CAYITB010000011.1:0-1506 GCA_964366155.1 uncultured Candidatus Saccharibacteria bacterium | reverse complement strand
GGGCGTATGTCCTCTGATTCGCCAAACTTGCAGAACATTCCGGTAAGCGAGAGACACGGAGATCGTATTAGGGAGACCTTTATTGCGCCGCCGGGTCACCTCCTCCTTGCCTGCGACTACTCGCAGATAGAGATGCGTGTACTTTCTGTAATGGCAGAGGACCCCGAGCTCATTACTATATTTAAAGAGGGTAAGGATGTGCATGCTTCTGTTGCCGCGCGCGTATTTGGTGTTTCCGAAAGTGAGGTAGGGCGCGATATGCGGCGCAAAGCAAAGGTCATCAACTTCGGCATCATCTATGGGATGGGGGTGCAGGCGCTCCGTAAAAATTTAGGCACCGACCTTAAGGAAGCAAAGGAATTTTATGAGCAGTACTTTATTACCTTCCCTAAAATTGGAGTGTTCTTTGAGGGTGTCAAAGAGTACGCGCGGACGCATGGTTATACAAAAACGTACTTTGGGCGCCGGCGCTATTTTCTCGATATACAATCAAAGCTCCCGTACCTGCGCGCCTCTGCAGAGCGTATGGCGATGAATGCGCCCATTCAAGGAACGGCGGCAGACCTCATTAAAATAGCAATGCGAAAGGCAGATGAAAAATTGCGCGCGGCTGGGCTCATTGGTAAAGTCCATCTCGTTCTCCAAGTGCATGATGAGCTTATGTACGAGGTGGAGGAAGGAGTGCTGAAAGAAGCTCGGGAGATTATAATAGATGCGATGGAGCACGCGGCCACCTTCCCTGTCCCGTTACTCACTAGCGCCGCCTCCGGTCCCTCCTGGGCCAAGGCAAAATAATATGAGTGCTACACGGACACGCAATATCTATGATCCGAATTCAAGAGAGCCGTTTAAACTCTCGCGTTCAAAGATAGAGGACTTTTTGCGGTGTCCGCGCTGTTTTTATTTAGATAGACGTTTAGGAGTGGGGAAGCCGCCATCACTCCCGTTTAATTTAAATTCAGCGGTGGATCATCTTTTTAAAAAAGAATTTGATATCCATCGTGCAAAAAAAGAACCACACCCATTAATGACGCACTATGGAGTGGATGCAATTCCCTTCCAGCATCCTGACTTAGACAAATGGCGAGAAAATTTTGTGGGGCTCCAGTACCATCACGAGCCGACAAATTTTATTATTACCGGCGCCGTTGATGATCTCTGGGAAGCACCATCGGGGGAAATTATCGTAGTAGACTACAAATCAACAAGTAAAGATACTCCCGTGGGGATCGATGCAGACTGGCAGAAGGGCTACCGCAACCAAATGGAGATTTATCAGTGGCTTTTGCGTCGCTTGGGATTCCGCGTTTCCTCCATCGGTTACTTTGTGTACGCAAACGGGCGCCGTGACAGAGAGGTCTTTGACGGGAAATTGGAGTTTGATATTACGCTTATCCCCTATGAGGGAGATGACAGTTGGGTTCCCGATGCTATACTTGAGGCGCACAAAGTGCTCACTGCCGACCGTGTCCCCGAGAGTGCTCCAGAGTGTGAGTACTGTCACTA
>CAYITB010000010.1:12312-16591 GCA_964366155.1 uncultured Candidatus Saccharibacteria bacterium | reverse complement strand
CGCATACTCATCCCACAGCGCCCCAAATTCTTTTTGAGCATTTTTTTCTTCATTCTTCGCAAGCCGCGTATACATCCATATAAGGATCGGTAACATGATGAGTGTGAGAAGCGTTGGCCACTGCAAGAAGAACCCGAACATGATGAGAACGAACCCCACATATTGCGGATGACGAACGCGAGCATAGGGGCCAGCGACAGCTAGTGTGTGTTCGGTTTGAGCCTTGTAGAGCACTTTCCACGCCTTAGAGAGGAGAACAAAACCATAAAAAATCAGGATGTAGCTTGCGATGTGGAATGGCCCGAAGTGCGGGTCTCCTCCCCAACCAAACAAATCCTCAAAAATATGACCGGAGTTATGAGAAAACGGGTCAATCCCAGGAACCCATTTTGTGAGCCAGCCAGAGAAAAGATATATTGTAAGGGGAAAACCGTACATCTCTGTAAACAGGGCGACAAGAAACGCCGAGAATGCGCCGAACGACCGCCAATCTCGGGAGGTTTTTGGTTTAGTAAAGCTGAACGCAAAAATAATGAATATCAGCGAATTTATGATGACAAGAGGCCAGAGGCCGTAGGAGTTTTCCATACGGGTAAGATCCTAATGGCAACAGCCACCATGTTTATGTTTGTTTTTTGGTTTATTTTCTGTAGGAGCGTTACTGTGTCCCCCATGATTTCCGTGCCCTTTGAACATCATCCAGACATGCGCGAGTACGCAGATCCCAAGAAGGACTGCTAAAAAGGTTGTCATTTTATCTTTTATTTTCTACCAAACTAGAGTTGTGCATCCAGACCATATACCACGCGAAGATCCACGCAAAGACAAACAGATCAACGGCGCCGATAATAACTCCACTAACCGTTCCCCATGAGAAGCCGGGAAGGAGTTCGAAAAGCGAGTGGTGCAGTTGTGCCGCCGTTCCGGATAGAAACGCGCCATAGATTAGGCAAAGGACATAGAATATTCCCGTACCTAATACACATTTCCAACCGTACGATTTGAGTGAAAGCATATTTGTTTAATTAGATAATAATTAGTAATTATACCCCACAACTACCACCCCCTTTTGATTCCGGAGGATTAACCTGCGTTACTACTCGCTGATAGCCACTTGCGCTGGAGTACTGTGCACCGAGTACCTCGCGGGGGTCAACGTTCTGCCACAGCGTTCCCTGACGCTCTTTGAGCGTTGCGATGGTGAGATACGTATCAGGAAACCAATAGGAATTTACGGCCAGAGCCGCCTTCCACATATCCTGCTCACTTACCCCCTGACTCGCCATCAGTTCCAAAAGCCCAAGCATAGCCATGCCATGATTACAGTCGGGGAAATACGTTGAGTTACCACAACAAGGTCGGTAGATACCTCGCGACACCTTATCCACAAGAGCTTGTTGTTCTGACGTCAAGGTAAAGAATGTGTGGGTGCTATAGTGATCCATCACATTCCCCTTCGCGAGTGTCCACCCGCCTGTTGAAGCAAAGTTTTCTGCTCCCCCATACTCCTTGTTTACCATCTCTCCCGAATCCAAAATAGGATTTTTTTGCGCGAGACCGAGCGCCCAGAATAAGTTGAGGAGATAGCCCGCATTCTCTTTTGTAATTGTAATAGTGCCATCACTCTTTCCAAGGAGTAGTGTTTGATATTCGTCTGTGAATGACTCTCTCCCGTCATAGAGCGCTTTAAATTTGTCGGCATCAATCACCCCCTCACGAACAAGTTGCGCGCCGAGATCGCCCCACTGCACAGGCAGTGTTATGCCTTTCTCTGGTAGAACCCTCTGTTCCAATGCGCGCGCGGCACTCTCACTCTGTGCCTGCGTTGTTTGACCAAAACCACGTCCAGATTGTAATCGAGTGGTATACACCCATGCCCCCGCAAGGATGAGTGCGGCAGTGAGTATACTCATCGAAAGAATATATTCTTTTTTCATAGTTTTATTCATCACAACAGTGAGCCAACTTTTTTATAATATCGCCCGCCGACCATGGCTTGCCGTTGCCTATTTCGTTTAGAATCTGGCGGCGTTTTTCGCACTTCCAGCAATGCGGTATGTGCAGAAATTTCGTGATTTTAGCAATGATATCACCCAATTTTAGTTGCCTTTTCATATGAACAAAATTAATATTCCGAGAATAATCATAATAAGACCCGTCCAAGATCGTAATCCCTTTATATTCGTCCGTTTCCACTCTTGTACTTTGTCGACCACTGTTTTATCCGCCGCAATCCACAATACCGCGACAAGCGGCACAATAAGAATTAAGTTATAGAGGAGGAGGTAGAGAAATCCCGTGTTGTAAGTCACCTGATCACGCAAAAGCCCGATTATCATCAGGTAGGGACCGCCCATACAAGGGAACTGACAAATACCCACAAGGAGTCCGAGCCCAAATGCGGCAGGGAAGGATGCGCGCTCCATGAGTCGGCCCATTGCGGTATGGGAAACCGTCGGGATTTTAAGTCGTAAGGGAAAGCGGGGGAAGAACTCGTTGATGAGATTGATGATGCCAAAGACAATGAGGATGGTTGCTCCAAGTTTACCCATAAAGTGTGGAGTGTTGAACAGGTGAAGCACTTGGAGGATACCGATCCCAATGAAGAGGTATGCCGCAAAAATACCAATGATGTAGGTGCCACCAATTTGGAGAATCTTCTTCCTTGTCATTTGCATTCCAAAGAGGAACGCAATGGTGATAAGGAGGATAGAGAACGAGCACGGGTGGACACTATCAAGAACCGCGGAGAGGAGGACGAGGGGGAGGAGCCACGCGCCGCTCTTGCTCACGCTCCAAAAGAGCTGCGCGGTGAGCGGGCTGTACTTCAAAAATACAACGGCCGCAAGCGCGAGAGCAGTGATGATGAGTAACGTTATGATTCTTTTCATTTCTACGTTAGGGTGTGACAGTTACGCGTATACTAAGCTCCAGCACAGCTCCTTCCGAATCAGTGAGAGTAATAACCCGATCAATTGTTCCTACACCCGCAGGTCCGTGAGCATTTGGATCATACACAACTTTGATCCCACGAGATTCTCCTGCCTTAATGGTTTCATTTGAGGGAGGAACAGCTCCACCGTGCCCGGGCATGCCAAAGGGACCTTTTTCCCCAGCAGGGCTCACTATGTACGCGGTCGTGCACATACAAGAAGTGACGAGGCGGGAAAGGAGCACATCTTTACTTGTCGGGTTTGTCACGGTAAAAACTTTTTCTACATTTCCCTTGGCCATAGAGATTGTGCCAAAGTCATACTGCGTCTCTGATGCGATCAAGGCACTTTCCGTATTACTTGTGCTAGTGCCAGCGGCAGCAGGTGTTGCCGTCTGATTATTACGACCCCACCACATGAGGCCAATGAGCCCCCCGATAATGAGAACGCCGATAAGTATTGTTTTTGTGTTCATAGAATTATTTGTTAGAAAAAATACAATAATAAACAAAACCCTCATAAAAACCGCTCGTGCGATTTTATGTAAGGGCTTTAGATAGTTGATGGACTATGTTCGCGGAGCGATAACCAGCGTGTTAGCCGGTAGTGGTATGGCGAAGAAAATGATTCTGAACGGCGATACTTCCAAAACGTACCGGACTCGGAAAGAATGGGTGAGAGAGAAATAACGCTATAGAGAATAATGAGCGAGAAGACAAGGGCAATAATCACAGGAAGGGCGTTTTGAGTGAGGAGGAGCGGCCCGACGATATCGGTAATACACTGTGATACACCGCCAAAACTAAAGACACAGCCATTTTGCGATGCCATGTGCTCAAAAGAGGCGCTATATAACACACTGCCCACGCTTATGAGCACGAGCGCGCAAAGTAGTGCTACTGCAAGCCATTTCTTCATACCCCTCTAGTATAGCACATTCGTAAAACATTTTCCTCTGTGCTAGGGTGGGAGGAGAAGTGCTACTTACAAGGACAAGGAGGCGTGACTATGAAACTTCTATGGGACCTGTTTGTGTATATATGCATCTGTTTCCTACTCACCTGTTTGGCTCTCGCGATCATCTCTCCAAAAGAGAATGCGCCAAGCACCACGTTCGAACTTACGCCACTATACGAGGTTATTCCCTTTCCTCCCGAGTTTCAAAAAGACAAATCCTCGGGAGAAAAATTGGCAAACTTCCTCATCTGCGCACGTACCCCCCTTCGACCTAAAGTCGGAGGGTTCTTTCTTTCATCCTCGTATCGCAACAACATACTAACATACTCCAGTTTGTAAGTGTGTCGTTACAAATAATAACGCCATAGTTGATATAGAAAGTGTGCACC
>CAYITB010000010.1:0-12212 GCA_964366155.1 uncultured Candidatus Saccharibacteria bacterium | reverse complement strand
TGTGCACCCTATAGGACTCGAACCTATGACCTTGCGAATGTGAATCGCACGCTCTAACCAGCTGAGCTAAGGGTGCCTATGAGTCCCCCATCAACAAGCATCCCCACCGCAATACCCACAAGGATGGCGAGCCCACCAATAATAAGCATCTCCAAGCCGTTGCGCAACAGCTTTGTTTTAAAAATAGCCGCGCTCACAATCCCTAAACAAAAAAGCGCAAGGAGCGAGAGCGCCACCGAGAGCATCGTTGCTGACCCATTCTCCATAAGTACGTAGGGAGCAAGGGGAACGAGTCCCGCAATAAGATAGGAGAAAAACATCACCACCCCCGCAATGAGAGAGTGCGCGATAGGTACATCGCGGCGCTTAAGATACTTTTCCGCTTGATGCTCGGAGAGCACACTCCCAATCCCCATAGAAAAAGCTTCCACAAAAATGAGTATGACTCCCGATAGTATGATAGCACTGCGTGCGGCACCCGCCACCGCCACCCCAGAGAGGAGCCCCACTGTTGAAACTAAGCTATCCTCTACTCCAAAAACAAAGGTGCGCACATAGAGGGCGAAGGTCTGCTTTGACTCCATATACTATTCAGCATACCATGGGGGAGTGGCCACTACTAAATCCGTTCTCAAAAAAATCCTTGGAATACTTCTTATTGTGGTAGGGCTTCTCGCACTCGTCACTCCACTGACCCCGGGATCGTGGCTCGCTATTATTGGTTTGGAACTCTTAGGACTTCGCGAGCTCTTTGATGAGCACCTCCAAAAGCGCTTTCCTCGTCTCTATGCCAAAATACCCGCGCGAATGCGGAAAAGATAAAGGAGTTTACTGAACGCCCGTAGGGAGACCACCCGTGAGTGCTGCGAGATCATTAAACTGCATCCCCGCTGGAGGAGTGAAGGCGTTGGCATCGGCAGTCCATGGGCTACAGGTGTAGGCGAGCTTTTGGTTGACATCTACCGTACCTTGCTGTTGACCAGATGCCTGTTGCGCGTTCATCATCATTTTAAATCCTGTCGGCATACCATCTACCCATGTGTAGGCAGTGGTACCGTCGGAGATCATGTGGGAGATCATAGTCTTGCCGTCAGCGAGCGACGTAAAGTTGCCACGCATTTTGCCCCCCGCAACATACACCGTCCCCTCACCATCAGCTTGTGTAAAGGTGCAGGTCTGTGAGGTTCCCGCGGCAAGGAGTTCTGTGAGCGACTGCTCACTCGCTCCACTTGTGCCCGGCTCTAGGGTCGTGAGCGTGGTAGAGGCACCCTCTCCCCGCATGAGGAAATAGGCCACTGCCGCAATAATAATAACTATCCCGACAATCCAGAGGGTCTTATTGCTCCCCTCAGTGCTCGTACTCGTTGTTTCTGGTTCCATATGTATATATGTTTACCTAGTAATAATGCCGATAGTATATCACTTTTTCTTAAGGTCAAGGCATATCGAGTTTATACAGTAGCGCTTACCACCATTTTCATCAAACACGTGCCCCAAGTGAGCCCCGCAGGTCTCGCAGATGACCTCGGTGCGCTCCATGCCATAGTTAGTATCTTTACGCAATTCAATGTGCTCTAAGTTCACCGGGTTGGTAAAACTGGGCCAGCCCGTACTAGAATCAAACTTAGTCTCGGAGGAAAAAAGCTCCGTACCGCAGATGGCGCAATGATACATCCCCTCCTCATGCTCATTCCAGTATTTACCCGTAAACGCCGGCTCCGTACCGCCCTTCCGAGCAACGGCTCTCAATTCCGGTGATAATTCTTCGTCTTTTTTCATATGTTCATCTGCCATTCTTTGATTGCTTGAGAGGGATAGACGAGCATCACGATGTTGAGTGTGAGATTATCGCGCACCATGTAGCCAACGTAGACCTCCATCAAAATAATGAGCGCAACCGTGTGCCAGAGCTTGATCTTCCGTGCCGCCCAAAAGCCGAAGCCGGCAAAAAGTATGTCCATCATGGAGTTGATAACACTGTCGCCCGTGTAGTCTAGCGCGATGGTTGCCGCACGGTAGCGATCAATGATGAAGGGCGAGTTCTCCCACACCTCCCACGCGCACTCTATCAGGATGGCGAGAACAAAGCGTGTGCGCACCGGGAGCCGCCGCGCCACGAGCCAGAGGAAGCCGTAGAAAAGCATCCCGTGGATGATGTGGGAAAACGAGTACCAGTCGGAGAGGTGTTGGGAGTTACCGGGGCCGTTGGTGTTGCCGTACCACAGGAGCACTTGCCCGCATTTACAGATAGGGATGCGCCCCAGCGCAAACTCAGCAAGCGCCGCCGCAAGTACAATAATCCCCGCCGCACACAAGTGTGCTCTCACCGATTGCGAGGTAATCCACTTAATAAAACTCATTACGATGATTATATCTATGTCTTCTCTCTTCTACAAACCAATCCCTGATGGAAGTCCCACTGCTATCACCTCTCGATATTGTATTTCACTCACGACCGTGAGAAGAATGCAATAATAAAAAAACAAAAAAAACCCATCTCTTCCTTTGCAAAAAGATGGGATTTAAGTTCAGTGTGGAAAAATTGTGATCAGTGTCGTGGTTATTATCACAGTTCTTCCGATAGAAATGAGGTCATGATTTTTTCGCCAGCGTCCGATTGCATAAATGCCTAATCCTACAGCACAAAACACCATGAACCTTATTAGCGTCATAAAGTTCTCCTTTCAAGCTAAATGGTACTGATTAAAAATCTATTTGTCAAGCGTTCTTTCCTGCTACATAGCCAGTGGTCCAGCAGAGTTGCAGTGAGTAGCCACCAGAGGGGCGGTTGATGTGGAGGAGGTCACCGGTAATAAAGAGATTCTCCAATTTGCGCGAGCGCATGGTGCATGTGTCTACCTCGGTGAGCGTTACTCCCCCATCAGCAACTACGGCTCTATCGTAACCCATGAGGTTGGTGATGGTCACCGGGAGCGCTTTAAGCACACACACTATCTTTTTGCGTTCCTCTTTAGTAATAGTATTTACTTGAGCCTCAAAATTAATAGTGGGGAGGAGAGTTTGGAGTACTACTGCTGTGCCCGCGGGCACTAGTAGTTTAAAAACTGTTTTGAGTGTTTTATTTTTATGTTCATCAAAAGTTTTAATAATCTGCTTTTCCAGAGATCCGAGGTCGGTGTCGGGATAGGCGTCAATGGTGGCACTCACCCGCCCCGCCTGCAGTAACCCTGCTACGGCGCTTGCGCAATTAAGGATGAGTGGACCCGAGAGACCAAAGTGGGTAAAGAGAACCTTCCCCGTTTTTGAGAATTGTTTTTTACCCTCCAAATAAAAAGTAATCTTCATAAACGAGAGCGCGGTACCCGCGAGTATTTTGACCCACGCTTCCTCCACAGCAAGAGGCACAATGGTAGGTGTGGGAGCCTGCACGCTGTGACCCAGATCGCGTAGCCATTTAAAGCCGTCTCCCGTAGAGCCCGTCTCGGGGTGCGATACGCCTCCAGTTGCAAGGATGTAGGAGTGCCCAGTGAACATCCCCTGATTAGTTTCTATTTCTGTGACTTTCCCACTTTTATGATTTATTTTCTTTACTACGCAACTCGTTTTTATAAATACCTGATTTTTATCTAGCGCACGCTTGAGACATTTAAATACATCCAGCGCCTTCTCCGTCTTGGGGAAGGCGCGCTTGCGCGCTTGCACGGTAAGTGGGAGCCCGCGCGCCTCAAAAAAGTCAAAGGTGCTCTGCACACCAAATTGTGAGAAGGGAGAGAAGAGGAAGTCAGCCGCCTTGCCGAAGTTAGAGAGGAAGGCGCGCGTATCCAACTCGGCGTTGGTGATGTTGCAACGGCCACCGCCGGTGATCTTTAACTTTACACCCAACTCCTTGTTCTTTTCCAGAATGAGGACCTTCTTCCCCGCCTCTCCCGCAACGAGGGCGGCCATCATACCTGATGCGCCGCCCCCAATAACCACCACATCAAATACTTCTTGTTGTAACTTCACGGTACTTATAATACCATTAAATAATCATCATGTACATACCCCTATCATAAAAAGCCCCACAAAATTCGGGGGCTTTTTAGCGACAGAGGATTCTGTATTAACAGCGAGCAAGTATGACCTCTTTTTCTTCAGGGAAAACTGTCTGCAAATCTTCTAGTCGTCTCTGATCTTCCATCTTAGGGTCAGATATTGTGCCGTAATCTGCATCGTAGCTGAACGAAATCGCAATAAACCGACCTGTGGCAATCTTGAACACTCCGAGAATGGAGATCTCTGGGTAACAGTCCATGTTTGCCCCGTCGTAGATAAGCTCCACTTTCCCATCCAGTGGAGAAGTGTCAGGGGCAAAATTGCCTAGTTGCTCAAACACACGCTCCCATACGGGGAAGTTTGTGCTGTCTTTAACCAACATCTCTGTATACCTCCGTTCTTGTGATGATCTACTTCTGTTTGAGATTATAACATACCTCTCACAAAAAGTAAATTTCCCTCTAAAAATAGCCCCCCGTAACTATAGGGGGGTTTTAACAATGAGTGGCAACTCCTCAAGATATTGTGAGTCACCAACAACGAGGTATCGCCCAGCAGAGTGCACTGGCTGGCGCGTATCTTTAAGCAACCAAGAGAACTGGTCCGCCTCCTGTTCGTAATCACAATCTAAGATGCCAAAGCAATCAAGAAATGTGTTGAGCTTAGCAGAGATGCGCACACATCCTTTTGAGTCAACTTTCCCCAAACGTAACTCACCTGCAGTAGGGTCTGTTGCATGCATAAGTAAGCGTATTTCACGCTGTTCAGAGTGATGAGCGTAGTGGTGGTCAGTCCACTGCCAACCAAAATCCCACACTCGACTCCCCTTTGCTCCGAGACCACGCCACCCGCGCGAATTTTTTGTTCCAAGCGCACGATACCCCACCGTATGGGTTGAGTTAGCAAAGACCCCCGTGGGAGTAACAAAGTGTCCCGTACGTTTTGGGTTACCGGTTGATATGCGATCCCATCCGATGGGGTGCACCAGACCAGAGACTACATCGAGATAGGCCACGAGCATTCGCTGTCGTGCAGGATTGCGGTCAGCATACACAAAGTACTGCGACTTAAGCTCCTCCGATGCACTCTCGATAGCGCGCAAGCGTATCAATGCGTCTCGGCACACCCAGAGTGAATACTCTTCCTCAACCGTAGCAAGCGACACCGTCTCACTAAATGTTGCGCGAAGTATGTCTACCTCGTACAAATCTACCCCTTGTGCAGCACCTTCAGGCGCGGCGCAAAGCATGAAAACAAACAGATACAACCGCATTTTGATACCTCCGTATTCATATTATTTAAGAACTGGTTCCACTAACTATAACTCTACCACTTAATAGCGTAAATATCTAAAAAGGGTCGGTGTCTGATTTTTTGGCTATTGTGCTGGTAGACAGATTGAGTCCTAATTTTGTACAATTTTATCACGGCCGCGATTAAATTGTAATTTCCATTCCGCGTTGAAGATGATAACCTCCGAGGTTATATTTAGAGCCATATTTTAGATGAGGCCGCTCAGAGCGCCGTTGTAGGTGTTGAGAAATTGTGGGATGGCGAACATGAGGCCGATGAGTGGCACTATAATAGCAAGCACAGTGACCCACATAATGATGAGATTGTAACACTGGGTTAAAGTACTAGTATTCCAGTTTGTTCACCCAATCGGGAACTTTCGCATTTGCTATAGCATCGTACTGTGGCGTGTATGGTTTGATATCGAGTATTGGTGTACCATCGATAACATCAAGGCTCCTCACCGTAATAACAGCATTCTTAATACTGAGAACCTCTGCTGTTGAAACTCCAATGGGATTGGGACGCTGCGGACAACGACAAGCAAAAATTCCGACTTCCGGTACCTCACCGACTTTGCCTTGTGGAACATGTCGAATATCGCAGGTTTTTACATCATGCATCCAATAAATCACTATGAGATGCGAGTACTCGCTTAAACCACTAAGCGCGTCTTTATATCTATCGTGAATGATGAGATCGGTAATTACATCCTTCCACTTACCAAAATGTTCCCTTTCTTTATTCTTAGCAATGCCTATGGATGTTAATTTGATTTCCATACCACTAATGTAACGCCTGATTATTTATTCCGCTTGACTCAACCAGATGACCATATCGAGGACTTCGGGCAGTTCAGTTACGCCGTCACTCCCACTAAAGTGGCCTCGGCTCTCAAGAGTAATAATCTCTGACTTTAACTTTTCTCTAAAGTCATGGCGGTTCTCCAGTGAGACATAGGGGTCGTTGGTAGAGAAGATTGCCGCACTTTGCGGCAAGTGTGCTACCACTCGTACAGTATCAAGAGGAGTCGTTGCCCACTCATGATCTATTGCCACTGTGTCGGCATCGCGTTCAAGGTTGGTGATGTGGCGGAGGAATCCAGCAACAAACACCGCTCCCCCAACCTCCACCCCTTTCGGCAGAGTCTCCAGATAACGGATGATAGTCTGACAACCCATACTGTGGCCAATAAAGTAGGTATTGGCATTGGGCTTCCCCACCGCACGCGCAAGAGCCGGCACCCAGGTAGCAATGTGCGGATGCGCCGCGTCAGGCATTTGCGGGACAATGACCTCAAAGCCCCACACCTCCAATTGCTTTTTTAACCACGGGAACCACCCCTCCTCCGGGTACCCATCCCATCCGTGAACAATAAAAGCTCTCTTCATATACGTGTAGTGGGGAGTGTAGCATTTTTTGAGTGTGCGTGCACCGGACGAGTAGAAGGAGCTACTCCCACTCTCTTTTTATCAATTTCTGTTTTTTCTCGACCGTCCATCCTTTAACTTGTATTTCACGTTTTCTTGCTTCAGATTTATTTGGGAAGGCTGTTGATATGTAGACGAGTTCAAACGGGCCTTGCTGGGTGGCCATTCGCGAACCTTTTCCTGAATTATGTTTTTCTAGTCTTTTTGTTGGATCGTTAGTAATCCCAGTATAAAACCTTCCTGTTCTTGCTTTTGCGATATATACAAACCAGTTCATAAGAGATGCTCTTCGACTCGCCTAAGGCTCACTCAGAGTCCTTCGATGCGTATTAATATCTCATAGTACATTAAAAAATCTTTGTGTTTACCCTGAGTAAGTTCGTAGTGATAACGGAGAACGCATCGAAGGGTGGACCTACCGGGAGTCGGACCCGGGATTCGGCAATGCGAATGCCGCGTAATACCACTTTACTATAGGCCCTCACCTCCCCTATTTTGACATTTTTTGAGAATTTGTTACAGTGTTCAGTTGAGCTCAAGCAAGAGCCATAGATCTTTAGAAAAAGGGGGTAACACCTAAGATGGAAAGTCACTTCACCATATGGTTCTCGGACCACGAGGTGCACGCTGTGGTACATCAACGGCACGGACATCGATCAATCATGATTCACCACAGCAGATCATTGTCGCTCATAGATCTCGTCTTTAAGACCGATGAAGAAGGAACCCCGCAAATCTTTGCTCGGCGCGGAAATCCGATTACATCCAAACAGGATTTACAGCATTACTGGCCGACAGGCTGGTGTTGCATCAGAAACATCATCACCGCTATCGAGCGAGCGATGGAAACAGAACTTTTCTTTACTAAAGCCATTCGAGCTCTCACCTGACCCCCTCCCTCCCCAAAAGCCCCGTTCACTACATATGAACGGGGCTTTTCATTTTACCTATTTCTCCAAATATACTCGTTCCAAAAGTGTGAGAGTGCGCCAAAAGTTGCAAGGATGAGCGCATACTGGACAATCCACCCAATGATGGGAATAAGCCCAATACCAGTGTACAGAAATACACCAAGTAACGCCGAGCGCCACGTAATGGGGAGCGCTTGCTCTTTACTTATATATTGGAGTGTTTGCGCTCCGAGCATAAGAGCCCCAAGTGGAATGGCGAGGATGAGAGAAAAAGCGTACACAAGGAGCGCAAGGAGCCCTAAAGGAGCCCCAACAATTGAAACAAAAGTAAGTCCCGCCGCTACAGGTATGGAAACAAGAAGGGCAAACCCGATGAGAACACTCCGCCACGGCCTCTCTATTGCCTGCTCAATCACTTCTTCCGCAAGATGAGTAAAGAGAAGCACAATAACAAGCGCCACGAGCGCCGTCATAATAAATTTGAGGATAATCCAGAGAGAGAGGAAGGCAAAAAGTGATTCTCGGAATGAGGTGGTGCCAATTTCCGCAAGTTTGCGAGATTCTTTGTAGATAGTACGCCCTTCAATAGAGGCACCTTCAACAATGTCAGCTTTTTGAGGAGCTCGGTAGTGTAAGTCACCAAGTATCTGTGTAGATTTTTCCAGCGCAACGGAATTTGCGGCAATGAGCACATCACCGCCAACACGACTATCAATGTTCACCGATCCGCCGCCAGAGATAATGTTGCCACGCACAGGACCATCAACGCGCACATCTCCGCCAGCAATCAAAAGATCCCCATCAACAGTCGCCGTAGACTCAATGCGCACCTGCCCTCCAGCAACGGCAACATCTCCGTGCACAGGACCACCAATAGTAACCGTGCCACCAAGCACTCGCAAATCTCCCTCAATTGATCCTGCGATACTCACGGTGCCACCGGCAATGAGCACATCCTTCGTAGTGCTCCCTGAATAGAGTACTGTCCCTCCCCCAACAACAAGGTCACCATCCACCGTGCCGGCAATGGCAACCGTCCCTGCCCCAATATAGAGATTCCCATTTATGTGCTCACCCTGCTTGAGAGTGTACTCTTTACCGCCCTCTACAACAGCAGCCGAGACCACCAAGGGAAAAGCCCCCACAGAGACGAGAGAGAGCGTACAGAATAAGAGAAAACGCTTCATGCCCCTACTCTACACCGCGCACACGGCAACGCAAGACCCCTCCGACGTAACATCGGAGGGGTCTTTGCAAAAGAAGAAACTATTTCTTCTTCTTTCCCTTCTTTTTCTTTGCCATGAGTATGCGCATGCAAGAGTAATGTCGACCACTACTAAAAGTAATTGTAGGGTATGTGTGCGCAGGCGCAATAGATTTTACTCCTGTGACAGGCAAAACTGTTGATAACTATTATTTACTATCGCGTAAAAATAATTTGGATTTGCTCTGGGGAAAGAGCGCGGAGAGTGGTGAGCGCTTGCACAAAATCTCGATTTGGACCGCCAAAGAGCTCCAGTGCTTGAATCGCATAATTAAAAAGGACACGGGAAAAAATAATGAGAATAAGGAGTGAGATCACACCAATAATTCCGCAAATAATGAGGAAGGTGCGTCGTTTTTTAAGAGATCCCTCCGTTAATTGCGGGAGATCTTCCGCGCTTATTTTAAGTGATTGGTAAAGCTCAAAGAGAAAGAGTATGGAAAAAGGCGTGAGAACAAAAAGTTTAATGGCCGCAAGGACTAGTGCCGCAGGGAGAACACGGGCAGGTGTCTGCACTCGAGCAAAATCAGAGAGTTCGCGGATCCCTAAGGAAGGAGCTGGTCCGAATCCAAGGAGAGAGAGAATGAGCATGGTAATACTCACTACGAGAATAGTGACAATCCAAAGGAGGGCAAGGCGTCCGAGCACTTGCCAAAAACGTCCGTACACCAACTGCCAACTGGAGAGGAAGGCGGAGAGACCCTTCTTTCCATCAACAATAAGCGTAAAAATTATTTGAGAGAGGAGCACGGAAAGAACAAACCCCGGGATAATGAGGAGAGTGTAGCTCCCGAGGGCAATAAAAAGGTTAATACCAACAACCGTGAGGAAGGGAATAAAGAATGGATACCCTCGACGAAAAGTCTCTTGCATATTCTCACCAAGAGCTCCCGCCGCGCGTGCGGCAATAAGCCCAATACCAGCAGCCAATGAAAAAAGAGCTCCGACAAAAATGGCAAGTCCTCCGAGATACGAAAGTGTGGGGAAGGTTAGAGAAAGTACGGACGGAATTATAGAGAGGATAAAAGGGATGGAAAAAAGTACAACGAGATACCGTAGGTGTGCACGGTACTGGTGGAGAGCAGTACGCAGTAGGACCATGGAGTGCATGAGGGAATGATTATTCACAGTTATGGAGTATACTATATATTAGTCCTTCCGGCTACGGACTACATGGTAGAGAGGTGGGAGTATAGAAGCAACGATGATGGCGAGCACTATGGGGAATATATAGCGATCAGCATGAGGGACACTCGCCCCCAAGAGGTACCCAAGCAAAGTCATTCCCACTGCCCAGAGAGCTCCCCCAACACAGTTGTAGAGTACAAAGGTGTGGTAACGCATCCCCGCCACACCAGCAACAATGGGTATGAAAGTACGTACCACGGGCATAAAACGTGCGAGGACAATGGCTCGCGCACCGTAGGTATCAAAAAATTCTTGAGCGCGTTTGAGATGTTTTTGTTTAAAAAAACGCGAGTCAGGACGCGCAAAGAGTGGCGGGCCAATGCGCCAACCAAAGAGGTACCCCACCTGATCTCCAAGGACTGCCGCGACGAACAAAAGTGGAGCGAGTATCCAGATATTGAGAAACCCTTGCGAAGCGAGGAACCCCGCAGTAAATAATAAACTGTCCCCAGGGAGAAAAAATCCAAAAAAAAGCCCGCTCTCGGCAAATACAATTGCAGTGAGTCCAAGGTATCCTCCAGCCTTTACCAGTGCAACCAAATCAAACCCAAACATCGGGCTATCATAGCATATTGAAAATTAAGACTGGAACCAAAAAGGGCCCAACTACGTGCGCGCAGGGGGTCCTTTTTGTGAGTATCCACCAGCATATATCTTAAGGGATGAGAGAATTATCTGCTTGTTATCAAGTGAGCATTTTCTTGAATGCTTACGCGTTCGAGAAAGATTGGCGCTCTTAGATTGTACAATAATGTCAGAATCTCTAATTCCCAAAAGGTGAGCTGGCTGTACTCAATTTAGTGTGTGCCCCCTCATAAATAAATCAAGCCATCTAACACTCATCCTTGGTGCACAAAGCTGTGGATATGCTGTGCATCCTTAGGGGATAAATCCCTTACCGAAAACGGATAGGGATGCGGAGCTCTTCCGGGACACGCATACCAGACGGGTCATCACGAGTAAGGATGAGCGTCCCTGTTGCGCTCGTTGGTGCAGCAAATAAGAGAGTCCCTCGATACGGCACAAATTCCGTCGTCATCCATTCACCAAGCGCTTGCGTAGGCCCCTGTGCAAGTGTGGTACCTGACGCATCAACAAGGCGCACGGGGAACGATGCCTCAAAATACCAGGTCCCACGCGCCTCTCCCTCTATAGAGAGAGGGCTTGTTACCAAATCTCCGGGTTGTGGCAAATAGTTAACAATACGGTCGTTGAGATCAAGCACGTTGCCCACATTCCGCACAAAATGTTTACCATCGGGCGTGTTGCATTGCTCGGGGTAGCTCTCCATCACGGGATAATGTTGTGCGCACTCTTCAAAGCTTGTGATAAGGAGCATGGCTGTAGAAGTACTGGTAGGAGGAGGAATGGGACTCTCTCCTTTTTTAAGGAAGAGCGAGATACCTACGTACAAAGCAATACCAATGACGACAACCGCGACAAGAGGAACTAAAAGACGATGCTTCATTCCCTTATCCTAGCGCGCCACAGAGGGTGCGCGCAACTATGTATAAGCTCTCGCTCCACGCCAGCGGAATGTTCTCGTTAGGCCTATCCGAGTTGGAATAATACAGCTCGGGAAGTTTGCCCTCATAGGTAATGCATTGCTCTGTAAGCAAGAGGTAGTGTTGGGCCTTTTCATATTCGCCACGGAGTTGGTAAATAATAGCAAGCCACGGGTAGCCGAAGGTCCACTCCGCTTCCTCGCTCCACCCATCACGATTCGCGTTGTAATAACGGTCACACTTATAGCGGATGACCCCTCTGCGCCGCACCTGCTGGTACTCAATGTTTTTAAGTATGAGATCCGCGATGTGTGAATTTACAATATTGTATGGCCAGATGAGCGAGAGGAGTGCGAGATCGCAAAATTTTTGTTCGCTCTCACGAGGCAAGAGTTGCTCAAGGGTAGCACCGCCCTCTACAATTAAATACTCTGGCACGGTAATAAATGGAAGCTGTTTTGCCTTCTCAATACCAGCAAGTACCGCGCCCACCGAGGAGGCGTGAATTTCCTCACCCTCCTCCCACATGCCAGAATCCGGGTCGTGCCAATACTCAATAGCACCAACATAATCAATGAGCTTTTGTAAGGTCTGTTTATCTTCATCACTCTCTAACACGCCCTTG
>CAYITB010000009.1:14951-16828 GCA_964366155.1 uncultured Candidatus Saccharibacteria bacterium | reverse complement strand
GTGGGCGCCTCGGTGGTGAATGCGCTCTCGGAGTGGACGTGGGTGATGGTACACCGTGACGGTGGTATGCACTACCAAGAGTACGCTCGTGGAAAAAAAAAGGCCGCGGTAAAAAAAATAGGGAAGACAGAGTCATGTGGTACCACAGTCTCCTTTAAAGCTGATAAAGAAATTTTTTCTGAAACAGAGTACCTATGGGAGCGCATTGTCTCGCATATGCGCGAGCAGGCCTATCTCACCAAAAAATTGCGCATACGCGTAATGGACGCGCGTGGTGGCATTGGGAAAGTAGATAGTAAAGAGACGCTTTTCCTTTTAGAGCAGGGGCTCTCGGTGCCCTCCTATACTTTTTACTTTGAAGGCGGACTTGTCTCTCTGGTCAAGCACTACAATCACGGTCAGAAACCGGTACACAAAAATATTTTTTATGTGGAGAAGGAGGCCGAGAAGGTGATTGTGGAAGTGGCGCTCCAGTATACGGATGATATTAACGCACGTGAATTTTGTTTTGCTAACAACACCGGTACACCCGAGGGTGGTATGCACTTGACCGGATTCCGCTCTGCGCTCACCCGTATCCTCAATGACTATGGGAAGAAGAGTAATGGTACCAAAGATGCTGACGGTAGCTTTACCGGTGATGATGTAAGAGAGGGGCTCGTAGCCGTTATTTCGGTCAAACTCCAGAACCCACAATTTGAGGGGCAGACCAAGGCAAAATTGGGGAGCGTAGAGGCGAGAGGTGCCGTGGAGACCGTTTTTGGTGATGCCTTTAAGGACTTTTTGGAGGAGAAGCCAGATGATGCCCGTATGATCTTAGGTAAAGCAGTGCTTGCTATGAAGGCACGCAAGGCCGCCAAGGCCGCTAAAGATAGCGTCTTGCGTAAGGGCGCGCTGGAGGGGATGACGCTCCCCGGCAAACTTGCTGATTGCCAAACACGGAGTGCCGAGGAGGCAGAACTCTTTATTGTGGAGGGAGATTCTGCCGGTGGCTCTGGCAAGCAGGGGCGCGATAGGCGCACGCAGGCGGTGCTCCCGCTCAAAGGTAAAATTTTAAATGTGGAGCGAGCGCGCTTGGATAAGATGCTTGCCTTTCAAGAAATTAAACATCTCATCATTGCACTTGGTGCCGCTATCGGTGACGCCTTTGATATCTCTAAACTCCGCTACCATAAAATTATTATTGCCACTGATGCCGATGTGGACGGCGCACATATTCGCACTTTACTTCTCACACTCTTTTATCGGCACTTTGCACCGGTAATCAACGGCGGCTATCTCTACATTGCCCAACCACCACTTTATAAAGTTAAACGTGGCAAAGAGATCTATTATGCGTATAGCGATGAAGAGAAGACTCGTGTGTTGAAAGGATTTGGCGTAGATGCTAGTAGTGAGCCAGAAGATACTGCAAGTGAAGAGGAGGCAAGTGAGGAAGAGCTTGCGGAACCCGCCGACACTAACCTGCCTGCCGGCAAGGCAGGAGCTATGGCGGGCAAAGGAAGGAAGGGTAATAAAGTCTCCATCCAGCGTTACAAGGGTCTTGGGGAGATGAATCCAGAAGAGCTCTGGGAGACCACCATGGACCCAGAGCGCCGTATCTTAAAGCAAGTAACGGCACATGATGCCGAGGAGGCGGATCGTACCTTTGATACTCTTATGGGTACTGATGTTTCTGCGCGCAAGCACTTCATCCAAACTCACGCAAAACTCGCCAACCTTGACGTGTAGAGTGGGAGAGCTACACTAAAAGTAGGACGATCTTTTAGAAAGGGAGGTTTGGCACATGCTTTTCTGTAAACGCTGTGGGCCATTCCGTAGGCCACGGGACTTCGGTTAACGCGTGGGATCCTCTCCTGGATCCCCCTAAATCCCCA
>CAYITB010000009.1:5591-14851 GCA_964366155.1 uncultured Candidatus Saccharibacteria bacterium | reverse complement strand
TCGGAGGGGTTTTACATTTTCAAATAAAATTCAATTATCCCATCTATCTACGATCGTTGATACTTGGGATAATTGATTTGACAGGGAGATAATGAGGTGGTAATACAGATACAGCGCCACGAGAACAGTGGCATAGTTCGTTGTAAAAGGAGAAGGACGATGGCAGAGGAAAAGAAGGTTTTGTTGGAGACTGTGCCTATTGCAGATGCGATGAATGAAGATATACGAGTAAAACGCATTCAAGAACTTTTGACTCGTAGGCCTCTCATCCCGGTTCCGTTTGAGACGCTGATGGGGGAACTCCATTACGCGCGTCCCTACCCACATGAAGAGTGTGCGCTTTTGCTCCTTGATCTTGCGTGGCGGCCACGCAATTCTGGAGATGGGAGCCTTGCTCTCACAGTCTCCAACAAAGCGTGGAAGATGCTCTGTGAAAAACTCTTTGCACGGCGGAAGAGTTCTTACGATGGGAAAGAGTTGAGAGACGAGACCGAAGAGGTTCTGTGCTGGATCTTAACCCGCCCGCAATTACTCACAGCACTCGTCAGTTTTTTTTGTGAGGAAAGTAATCTGTACTCCAGACACTCTGATAGAGAGGGGGAAATTGCGAAAGACTTTCTCATTCGCCTCGTACGTTGTTTTTGGAAGCAGCCTTTCTGTCGCAGACTTCGTAGAGAGATGGAGAGCGATGCATTTCTCCAACAGCTCTATGCGTACCGTCCACAGGGCATACAGATTTTGGTGCGGCATGAATATACGCACATTCTCTTGGAGGATGGGGTACAGCAAGTGGTAACCGAGGAGGACATGAAATCTCTCCTCAACGCCACCCTACCTTCTGGTACTACATTGGATCCTGTGCAAGATGGTCAAGATCTCCAGAGAATCAGTTTAGACGAACTCCTCCTTGGAGACAGCAAAGCGATACGTACCTACACATGGCTCGGTGCACTCAGAAAGAGTCAGGCTTCAGTCAGACATAGACAAAAGGCAAAAGAGCGACTGGAGAGAGAACAAGAAATAATCAGACGCCTCTCTCCACGGATCTTCTAACACAATACCCCCTCCGATGTCATATCGGAGGGGTTTTACATTTTAATTTTACTCATTATCCTACTAACTCACGGTCGTGAGTTAGTAGGATAATGAATTTGACAAGATTTTAAGAAGGTGTAGGTTTTACCCAGCACCGCGAAAAGTAGCGGCCAGCACATTTACAAGAAGGAGGACATTATTATGTCCGAAAATCAGTGCACAGAGGTAGTGGTAGGCAAAAAGGTTACGTTTCAAGATGTGACAACATGGGAGCAGTGGGTGAGAGAGTGGAATCAGTTGTTGCGTGGAGATAGCGCACGATTTTTAAAGGAGCCAGATAAACCACTCCTCTTTTCCGATCTGGAGTCTAGAGTAACGATCAGTCTTGATGGTACTCTTGGACTGCTCCATCGTCTGCATAGCCACAGTATCATGGGTGAAAAGATTCCTTTCCTTTTCCGCTTGGCACTTGATCCAGAAATCAAGTCAACGGAATTATGGACAAAACCACTTGAAGTTCTCACTGCTTGCTACCTCAAAAAGGCGTGGGCTCCAGAAAATACTGGTATTACTCACGATCTTTTAAACGGTCGCGGTCTCCCTGACGTTATTGACTACTTCCTCTCCGAGGAGTGGCATGATTGGTGTAATGTTTCAGTGTCAGAGGTGCATGATCATACTTTTTATGCACTTAAGGACTTCCTCGTAAGTCTGTGTAAGTGCGCATGGGTTCATAATGCTTCAGAGCATTACCCGGAGCTCTACGCAAGAAAAGACGATCTCTTTAATGCCCTCGTCCATTCTGGTGATGCGATACTCATACTTACGAAGGGGTATCTTTGGGATTCGCTCACAGCCAAACACTTGGGTATCCTGTGCACCTACGTCATGAGTAAATACGAGTGCTTTCAGCAAGCTTGGGGAAGGGGCTGTCACATACCCGAGAGGTATCCTCTTGCGCAGGGTGATTCTACCGCGCAAGCCTATGTGATCATAAGGATCCTCGTGAAGAATAAAAAGAAAAAGATGAAGTAATCTTTTGCCGCTCAAGCCCCCTCCACCGTAGTGGAGGGGGCTATTTTAATTTAGAGATGAAGTCGGGGATGCTCATAGCGCCAAGGGAGCCTTCGCGGCTTTCGGCGGTCACGGTGTGTGATTCTACTTCTTTATCACCCACCACGAGGAGATAGGGGACCTTACTTATTTTAGTATCACGGATGCGCTTGCCGAGCGACTCATCGCGCTCATCAAGTGTGGCGCGTAAGCCCTGCTCTTTTAATTCTTTAACAACACTCTCCGCATACTCTTTATGTGCGCCACCAACGGGGAGCACCACTACTTGCACGGGTGAGAGCCATGAGGGGAAGGCGCCTCCAAAATGCTCAATGATTATGCTCATAAAGCGCTCCAAGGAGCCTGCCACAGCTCGGTGTATCATCACGGGCATTTGTTTACTCCCATCCTCGGCAATGTAGGAGAGGCCAAAGCGCTCGGGCATCACAAAGTCCAACTGCACAGTGCCCAACTGCCACTCTCTGTCTAATGAATCTTTAAATATAAAATCTAACTTTGGTCCATAAAAAGCCGCTTCACCCTCCACGCGTTTGTAATTTAAATTTTCTTTTTGTGCGGCTTTTTCCAACATCTCTTCGGCAGTACTCCAGTGTGCGTCATCTCCTAAATATTTTTCCTTATTCTCAAGGTCACGCACAGAGAGCGAGACCCAATAACGACCTTCCTCAAACATACCCAGGTCAGTATAAAAAGATTTGATAACTTTAATAATATTGGTCACCTCGCTCTCCACTTGATCGATGCGACAAAATACGTGCGCATCGTCCTGTGTGATGGAGCGTACGCGCGAGAGACCCAAGAGTTCGCCCTGCTGTTCATCTCGGTAGACCATAGTGGTCTCCATGTAGCGTATGGGGAGCTCCTTGTAACTGCGTTGGGTACTTGCGTAGATCTGCGTGTGGTGAGGGCAATTCATCGGCTTCATCACAAACTCTGTTTCCCCACGTCCACGGACGTGAAAGAGATCCTCCTTAAACTTTTCCCAATGGCCGCTCGTCTCGTAGAGCTCTTTTTTTGTAATGTGGGGGATGGTCACGCGTTCGTAGCCAAAATCTTTTTGCAGATTTTGTATCTTTTCCACAATAAGGTCACGCATCATGGTGCCCTTGGGCGTAAAGAGGGGCAGTCCCGAGCCCACGAGGTCGGAGAAGGTAAAGAGCCCAAGCTCCTTGCCCAACTTCCTATGATCACGCTTAGTCGCCTCTTCTTTCATTTTCTTATATGTTTCTAATTCTTCCTTTGTTGCAAAGGCAACCCCGTAGATACGCGTGAGCATTTGATTTTTTTCATCCCCACGCCAATAGGCGCCAGCAATGTGGGAAATCTCAAATGCATCGGCATTAATTTCTGACGTATTTTCTACATGAGGGCCAGCACAGAGGTCAGTAAAGTCTCCAGAGGTGTAGGTAGTGAGTTTCTCTCCATTTTTAATAAGCTCCTCAATTAGTTCTAGTTTATAAGGATTATCTTTAAACTTCTCACGCGCCTCATCGGGAGAGATGCTTGCACGAGTAAAGGAGATGTCCTCTGCAATAAGCGCGCGCATGCGTTTCTCAAAACTTTTGAGATCCTCTGGGGAAGGGGAGTATTCGTCTGAAAATTGGAAGTCATAATAAAAACCGTTCTCAATAACGGGGCCAATCCCAAGCTTAACGTGTGGATCCTTCTCCTTTACTGCTATGGCAAGCAAATGCGCCAGCGAGTGTCGAACTCTCACAATCTTCTCCTTCGCGTTCATATAAGGACATCATAGCAAACAGCGCCTAACTCACAAATATAAGAGCACCTTGACATTCTATATTAATAGTTCTCTATTTTGTAGAGAGGGTTCATTTTTTTATTTACCTCAATGATATAATCATCCGGCGGATCCATTTGAGAGATGAGATATGTTGGATCATATAAATCCTTTGCCCAGTGTGTATCAGTAGTGGTACCTGAACAGTAATCCATAAAACCAAGTATACCCTTAGTTAATCTATCCCAGTCCGAATCAATAACCATTGCGGGAAATTGAGTATTTCCATATTGACTAAAACCCAAAGGTGATTTTGTAAAAAGAGCGTTTCTATCAGAAACATTAATTTTTTCTAAATTAAAAATAGGAATGTTTTTAATGTTCAGATAATTGAACAAATGCGGAATAGAGGTATCTATAGAAATTCCTAATTGAACGTTCCTTTCTTTAAGTGTAGTAAATAGATTTTTAAATGTCGTGTACTGTTGGAGTAAGATATTTTTTTTATCATGCTTATTCAAAAATAATTTTGATACTAATTTTGACCTCCATATGAGATGGTGAACATTATTTTTAAATCCAGTGAGGATAATAATATGAGTGTCAGAACGTATATGAGAAATATTAGTGACGAGATTATACACAAAAGAGACAGGGAGGGTGCGTATTTTTTCCGAGCCAAAAGGATTTATTAAAATAGTCACTGGGTCTAATTTTCCTGGGCTGTTTCTTTCTAGGGGGTAATCAAAAAAGGGATCCGCTCTGTTATTAATAAAATCACTCATATTATAATATCCAAAAGGGTACATCCCGGTGTCGTAGTGGCATACAGATATTACACCACGATCAGAGAATATAATAATATTCATACCGGCAATAATTACATCGATATTATTTTTTACATAAAAAACCACCTCATCCTTTAGCACATCAAAATCAAAACTTCCATACACAAAAAATTTGAGATTTTTTGTAAGGTGATTTCTATCGGTATAACTTTTTAACTTAAAAATCGTACCCAAAGCTTTCTGATGAGAATGAACATACCCTAGTTTTATAGCGTAAGAATTTTCCAATTCTTGCAGAGCGTCTAATGCAATAATACAGTCCCCGATTCCTGATTGTTTCGGAGCAAAATAATCATAATAGTGGTTCTGATTAAAAATTTTTTCTGCAATTTTTCTGAAGAGTTCGCGTTCAGCGACTTGAGTAAAAATAACTTCTCTGTTACGTCGTAATTCTGCAAGAAGATTTTGTCTGTGCTGGGCAATAAGAGGCTCTCTGTCAGGATTACATCTTTTCATGAGAAGTATTTTTATTGGTGCATCGTATCACAGAGACGGACAATTAAAAAAGCCGAGAGCGAACTCTCGGCCTTTCTTCCCTGTGACCCACAGGGAGAGGAGCGGAAACGCGCTCGGATTTTCATGGGGCTCAAATCTTGGTTGCGTCCCGCGGCGTGTGCTCGAGACACACAGTCAGGCCGTACCACCTAGGTTACCCGTCAAACCCGATTAAGCGATCCTACCGCAGGATAGAGTACTCCATGGCTTATTTTCTGTCAAGCAAGCGCTTTGAGATCATCTATAACGATGGAGGGCTCATTATTACGCAAAGAGAGGCGTCCGCGCACGGCGATGCAGGACTCGGAGGTCAAAAGTAATTTATGTTCAATGTAGATACGGGGAAATACGACTGCTTCAATACTCCCCGTAAAGTCGGCAAGTTTAAGGAAGGCCATGTGCTCACCTTTTTTAGTCGTAACGTCACGCACTTCCTCAATCAATCCTGCGGCAAATACTAGTGCGCCGTCCTGCGCCTCGCGAGCGTGAGCGATCGTGTGTGGTGCGCCTTTCTCCGAAGTAAGTTTCTCACGGAATCGGTCTAGCGGATGTCCAGACACATAAAGACCGAGCAACTCCTTCTCCCACACGAGCATCGTCGATTGCTCAATTGGCTCCGCATGTTTGAGACGCAAGGTGGGCACCGATGTCTGATCATCCATAAGTCCAAAGAGCGAGTCCTGTGAAGAACCATCTTTGTGGAGAGAGCGTGCGTAATCCAGTGCCTCATCCATGTTTGCAAGGAGGGTGGAGCGATCCTCTCTGAGCGAGTCCAAGGCGCCCGCCTTGGCGAGCGATTCCAAAGATTTGCGATTCAAATTGCGGTTACGCACGCGTTCAAGGAAATCGGCGTACGAGCGATACTGCCCGTGCTCCTTGCGCTCGCTCACAATAGCGTCGGCAATCTCTACCCCTAAATTTTTAATGGAAGAGAGCCCAAAGCGGATTTTATCTTGGGTAGTGTTAGACACCGAGTGTTTAACATCCTCAACACTCGGTGTCTTTACTACAGTAAAGTCACCATAACTCTCGTTCACATCAGGCGGGAGTACAGGCACTTTCATCCTCCGGCATTCCTCAATAATGCGAGCTACCTCTTCCACATCACCAGACTCTGCCGAGAGCACGGCGCACATATACTCCGTGGGAAAATTTGCCTTCATGTAGGCAGTTTGGTAGGCCACATGTCCATAACTTGCGGCATGCGCCTTGTTAAATCCGTATGCCGCAAAGGGCTCAATAAGGAGCCAGAGCTCTTTAGCTTTTTCCCTAGAGAGACCATTTTTTTGGAAGCCAGCAAGTAACTTTTCCTTCTGTTCCGTCATTTCGGCGGGTATCTTTTTTCCCATCGCTTTACGGAGCTTATCCGCCTCAGTCCACGAGTAGCCAGCAATCTCAATGGCAATGAGCATAACGTCGTCTTGGTAGGTAAGCACGCCGTAACTCTGGTCCAAAATTTTTTCCATACGCGGATCAATATAGGAGACAAGTACGGGATTGTGCTTACGACGAATGTACTCGGGGATACTTTCCATAGGCCCGGGGCGATAGAGCGCAACCATAGCGTTGATATCAAAAATAGATGACGGTTTGAGTTCTTTGAGCCACCGTGTCATCCCAGAGCCGTTGAGCTGGAAGAGTCCCATTGTCTCGCCGCGCGCGAGCATCTCAAATGTTTTTTTATCATCAAGCGGCAATGCATCTAAATCTACTTCCTCTCCCGTAATAACCCTCACCAACTTCACTGCTCCTTCCAAAATGGCGAGGTTCCGAATACCGAGGAAGTCAAACTTAAGGAGTCCGGCATCCTCCACGGCGTGCATATCGTATTGTGTGATGATCTTGCCTCCCTTAGGGTCCAACTGGACGGGTACAAAGTTGGTGATGGGGGTAGGCGCAATCACAACTCCCGCCGCGTGCACGCTGATGTGACGCGCACATCCCTCTAGCTTTTTAGCAAGATCAATGATCTCGCGCACGTCTGCCTCCTCCTCGTACATTTTTTTTAATTCAGGTTCCAGTTCCATCGCGCGGTCTATGGTCATAGCAAACCCCTGCGATCCCAAAGGAATGAGTTTTGAGATGCGATCGCCGAGCGCATAGGGGTGCCCGAGCGCGCGCGCCACATCGCGCACCGCGCCACGCGCAAGCATGGAACCAAAGGTACCGATTTGCGCAACCTTATCTTCCCCATACTTTTGCCGCACATAGTCTAGTATCTTGTCCCGTCCGTTATCGGCAAAGTCCATATCAATATCAGGTGGTGAGGGACGGTCGGGATTTAAGAAGCGCTCAAAGGGGAGTTTGTAGAGTAGTGGATCCACTGCTCCAATGCCAATGAGGTAGGAGACCAGGGAGCCTGCCGCAGAGCCGCGTGTGTTGGTGAGCACCCCGAGCTGCTTGGCGGCTCGGTAGATGTCGGAGACAGTGAGGAAGTAAGGTGCGTAGCCTTTATTGCAGATGATGTCTAACTCGTAGCGCATACGCGGTTCCGCAAACTCTTTTTGCTCGGGGTGTGCGGCAAGGTAATGGGTGAGTCCTTCTTCAGCAAGGAGTGTGAGTTCTTTGTCGTGGGAAGAACCTTGGGGAATGATGTAGTTAGGGAAATGCCACGTACCGAGCTCAAGTTGAATATCTATACGTTTTGCAACAGCGAGTGTGTTATCTACTGCTTCTGGAGTATCAGGGAAGAATGAGCGAAATGTTTTTTCATCCACGAAGGAGAAATCCTCTTCACTATTTGCCATACCCTGCGCCTCTTGTATGTCGGTGTTGGTTTGCACCGCGACAAGTGTTTGGTGTGCCCGTGCGTCAACGCGCTCAAGGTAGTGCACGTCATGGGTCGCGACGAGGGGGATCTTGAGTTCCTGCGCAAGTTTTATGAGAGCTTGTGTAATACGCTCTTGTCCTTCCACTTTTGGATGGTGCATAATTTCAATATAAAAATTCTCGGGCCCAAAAATATCGTGGTACTCATCCACGAGAGCGCGAGCTCTCTCCTCATCGCCACGGTAGAGTGTTTGTGAGAGCTCGCCTCCCATACAGCCCGAGAGGCAGAGTAACCCATCATGGTGCTCGCGAAGAAGCTCCTTGTCCATGCGCGGTTTATAGTAGTAGCCCTCCAAGTGTGCTTTGGTAACGAGCGCAATTAAGTTGCGGTAGCCGGTGGCGTTGGCGGCGAGGAGAGTGAGATGGGTACGGCGCGAATCTACGCGCGCCTCTTTATCAAAACGGCTCCGTGCCGCCATATAGGCCTCTACGCCAATAATAGGCTTGATGCCTGCTTTGATGCACTTTTTATAAAATTCAATGGCCCCATAGAGATTGCTGTGGTCGGTGAGTGCGAGCGCGGGACATCCATACTCCTTTGCTTTTTTTACGAGCCCATCTACCCTAGCCAGCCCATCTAAGAGCGAGTAGTGGCTATGATTGTGGAGGTGAACAAACGCCATGGTGCCAGTATAGCAAACACACCCCCTACTCTTAATTGTTAGAGGCTGAACCTCTAACAAGCGTGTAATTTGCATTACGTACTCTCTTGTGCTATGATTTAAGAAGATACATTGAAAGGAGGACGCACTCTATGGCGCCCAAAAAAAGAAAGAAGAGAAAGACGGAAGCGCAAGTGAGTAAGTGGTACGTTCTTATGTGCCGCTGGATTACTTTTGCAATCGGATCACTGATCAGTATTTTGATTTTTAAGGTTGCAAGAATCGCGTCGCATACCTTTGAAGATCCAGGAGTCGTTCCACCTCTCGTCGCGCTTCTGTCCGGCCTCGTTTTTTCCCTCGCAATAACTTGTTTTCTCACCCTCATTAATCTGGGAGGTTTGGTTGTCGTTTATGTTTTTCTCAGTAAAAAACTTCCCCTCTTTCCCCCATGGGTACGACGAGAAAGCCTTACTCTTGCAAGAGGTGTGCGAAATATCGCTCTCAACCTCGTTAACTGGCTACGCGGAGCGGACCTCAAAGAGTTGCCACCTGACGACAATTCTGACCCGACCGATTCGGATCCCGAACGCGCTACCCTCGTTCCCTCAAACCCTCCTCCCTAACACGGAAGAGGGTTTT
>CAYITB010000009.1:0-5491 GCA_964366155.1 uncultured Candidatus Saccharibacteria bacterium | reverse complement strand
GGCGGGCAGAGGCCCACTTGCGGGGCCGGTTTCTGTTGGGGTGGTGGCTATGACAGCACACCTCTACAGAGAGCATACGCGCATTATTGGTGGTATCCGTGATTCAAAAAAACTGACTGAACTCGCACGAGAACGCTGGTATACACTCTTGCGCAGAGAGGCTCGCGCGGGGCGTATCCGTGTGGCCACAGCACTGGTGAGTGAGCGTATCATAGATGCGCGTGGAATCTCTGCTGCATTGCGCATAGGCATTGCGCGTACACTCGCGCGTCTCCAACTCAATCCTGTGTGCTCCCGCGTTCTTTTAGATGGCTCACTCACAGCACCAAAACAGTGGGGGAACCAACAAACTATCATTCGCGGCGATGATCGCGTGGCGCTCATCGCCGCCGCCTCTGTACTCGCCAAGGTGCGCCGCGATCGGTATATGGTGCGCCTTGCGCCGCTCTACCCACGCTACCATTTTGAGGAGCATAAAGGCTACGGCTCCGCGGCGCACCTGCGCTCCATTAAGCGCTATGGGCTCTCACCAATCCACCGTCAGAGCTTCTGCCGTTCCTTGCCCAAATCTGTGCGCTAGTGTATAGTAACGAACATGTCGGTACGCATGCGTCATACGCGAGCCCACACGGGTAATCGCCGTTCACACCACGCGCTCTCAAGCGTTACGCTTTCAAAGTGTAGCAATTGCGGAGCACTGCGCCGTCCGCACACGGTCTGTCTCGCCTGTGGTAATTACCGCGGTCGGGTCGTCTTAGATGTTGCGGCAAAGGCAGAAAAACGTGCGAACAAGCGCAAGACAAAGGCGCGCGCGTCCGCTTAAAACAAAAAACAAATAGTTCTTTTGTATGGCTAACCGCCACTTATCGCGCAGTATTGCGCTCCAGTCTCTCTTTGAGTGGGACTTCCATGATGCTAAGAGTGAAGGACTCGGCGCAATTGTTGACCAAAACATAGAAGAGTTTGCCCCGGGGCTCGACGACACCCGTTTTACCAAAGCACTCGTTGCTAGTGTGGTGGAGCATCGCGACAAACTCGATCAGGTTATAGAAAAATTTGCACCTGACTGGCCCATTGGTCAGATCGGTATTGTTGATCGTAATGTTTTGCGCATTGGTCTGGTGGAGCTCCTCTTTGGAGACCCGGGGGAAGTTCCTGCAAAGGTTGCCATCAATGAGTCCATTGAACTTGCTAAAACTTTCGGTGGTGAAAGTAGCGGTAAGTTTGTAAACGGTGTCCTCGGCTCGGTCTACCGCGAGATGGGCGAGCCGGGGAAGGATGATGTCCCCGCAAAAAAGCGTCGAGTAAAGGAGGAGGTGGACCCCAAAACCCTCCCTATAGAAAAGCTTGGCGGAGCAGTTGTTTTTTCTCGCGATCATGGCACAGTGCGCCTTGCGCTGGTGCACGATGTGTTTGGTTATTGGACTCTCTCTAAGGGGCATGTGGAAGAGGGTGAGAATGAGCGTGAAGGGACTCTGCGCGAGATTAAAGAGGAACTCTCTCTCGACGTCACTATTGTTGATGATCTTGGTAGGAACGAGTACATTGCATCTCACCCCGAGAAGGGTAAGGTACGCAAGCAGGTCGCCTACTTTCTTGCAGAGGCTCGTGATCGTAGCAGACTCAAGCTCACCAAGGAGGGTGGCTTAGACCAAGCCTCGTGGTTCACTCTTGAGGAAGTGGGAGAACTCCGTATGTATGACGACATTATCCCCATTATCACCGCTGGTATTAAAAAAATTGTAAGTACCTAAGCGTATGGCTCAAGCTGACATTTCCACATTTGAGAAAAAACTCGTAGCTCCGTTTAAGGATCGCACGCTACTCTTGCAAGCTTTTGTGCATCGCTCCTATCTCAATGAGAATCCTCAATTTGAGGTAGGGCACAATGAGCGTCTGGAGTTTTTAGGTGATGCGGTGTTAGAGCTTGTGGTAACCGATTATCTCTATCGTGAGTACTCTAAAGAGGACGAGGGAACACTCACTGCGTACCGTTCAGCTTTGGTAAACGCGGTGACGATCGCGCGCGTTGCGCAAGATCTCTCAATGAACGATTACCTCATCCTCTCGCGCGGTGAGGCAAAAGATAACGGTCGCGCGCGCCAAATCATCCTCGCTAATACCTTTGAGGCGTTGGTAGGCGCGCTCTATCTCGACCAAGGCTACGAGACGGCGCGTGATTTTATAACTGCGCACCTCTTACCCCGCATGCAGAGCATTATTTCTGAACATCTCTGGTTGGACGCCAAAAGTTACTTCCAAGAGCGCTCACAAGATTCTGCGGGAATGACTCCTTCCTATCACGTTATTTCTGAAACTGGTCCCGACCACGACAAACATTTTACCGTGGGAGTGCATATTGGCGATGAGCTTATCGCTAAGGGTTCTGGTTACTCTAAACAAGAAGCGGAACAAGATGCCGCGCGGAAAGGACTCCGCGTGAAGCGCTGGACTCCATCAACGTGAAGGTACGCAGTTTAGAACTAGCGGGGTTTAAATCCTTTGCCAAAAAAACAACGCTCACTTTTGAGTCATCTATTACTGCCATTGTTGGTCCCAACGGATCGGGGAAGAGTAATGTAGCAGAGGCTTTTCGCTGGGTGCTCGGTGAGCAATCGTTAAAATCTCTGCGCGGCAAGCGCGGAGAAGATCTTATTTGGAATGGTTCTCCCGCGGTGTCACGGAGTAGCCGTGCCTCGGTAACTATTACCTTTGATAACAGCGCGCGAGCACTCTCCTTGCCCTATGATGAAATTTCTGTTACGCGCGAGGTACATAGTGATGGAGTAAACGACTATCTCCTCAATCGCTCCAAGGTCCGTTTAAAAGATATTGTGGAACTCTTGGCGGAGGTAGGTTTGGGCACAACGGGGCACCACATCATCTCTCAAGGTGAGGCGGATCGTATTTTGCGCGCGAGCCCACGCGAGCGCGAGGCAATGATAGAGGAGGCACTCTCGCTTACTGTCTACCACTTTAAGATTGCCGAGAGTGAGCGTCGCTTGGAAAAAACGGAGGAGAATTTGCGGCAGGTCAGTGCTTTGCGCAAAGAGATCGCTCCCCACCTTAAATTTTTAGGAAAACAGATGGAGAAATTAGCGGAACGCGATATGCTCCGCGCAGAATTGGTGGAACTCTATCGACGATACCTCTCGTGTGAGCAAACCTATATTGAAACAGAGGAAGCGCGTATCCGTGAAGGGGAACGTGGGCCAAGAACACTACTCGCACAAGTAGACGAGCGCATTGCTATTCTCTCTCGTACCCTCTCCCATGAGGGTGAGGTAAGTAAGGAAGAAGAGGCCTTACTCCGCGCTCGGCGCGCGCTTGCAGAAGTGCAGAGTACCAAGGAGGAGCTAATGCGCAGAGCAGGACGCGTGGAGGGAATGATTGAAGTGCAGGAAGAGCGCTCGCGCGAGCGTGCGGAGGCAAGTGCTCCTGTTCCACATCACGAAGTAGAAAAACTTGCTCACTCATTGGAGGAGTGTGTGGTGCGCGGCGAGCGCGAACAAGACCCCTATGCCATCCGCTTAGCGCTCATCAAAGTACGAGAATTAGTGCGCTCCTTCCTCTCGCGTATTAGTGGAGTGCAAGAGAAGGCGCGTGAAAACCTTGAAAAAGTGCGTGCCGAAAAAGAAGAAATTGATAGAGCTCTTGCTGAAATCCGTAAACGCGAGGGACAGGAAGCAGAACGGGTGCGTAGTCTTGAGCGACAAATTGAAGAGGCGGGGAAGACCTCACGCGAGCAGGAGCGAGAACTTTTTGATCTCAAATCACAGCGTGCCGCCGCAGAACAAGTACTTGAACGAGTGCGCCTTGAGAGAGAACGTTTGGAATTTATTACGCGAGAGTTTAAGGAAGAATTGCAAGAGTCACGAGTACTCGCGGGGCGCGAGGCACACGAGTATGGAGCGCCGGTAGATGACCCTAACGATAGGTGTGCACAAGAGGAGCGCAAAAAGCGTCTTGAGCGCATAAAAATAAAATTGGAAGATCTTGGCGCAGGAGGAGATGAAATTGCGCAGGAATTTAGGGAAGCGGGCGAGCGCGATACCTTCCTCGCGCGAGAGGTGGAAGATCTTACTAGTACCGCGACATCTCTTGAGACTCTCCTTGCTGAACTGTATGAAAAGTTGGATGAAGAATTTAATGTCGGAGTAGAAAAAATAAATGACGCATTCCAACGTTTTTTTGCACTCATGTTTGGTGGAGGCACCGCCGCGATACGGGTAATTAAAGAAAAGAAGCGTACACGAGATGAGGAGGGCGAGAGTGAGGAGGAGAAAGAAGAGACGGGGATTGAGGTAGAGGTAAATCTACCGCGTAAAAAAATACGCGGCATCCATATGCTTAGTGGTGGGGAACGAGCGCTCACCTCCATTGCGCTCCTCTTTGCAATCTCACAAGTTAACCCTCCACCCTTCCTTGTGTTGGATGAGACGGACGCGGCGCTTGATGAGGCAAACTCGCGCCGCTATGGGGATATGATTGAGGAGCTCTCGCGGGTCTCTCAACTTATCGTTATTACGCATAACCGCGAGACGATGAGTCGCGCAGGGGTGCTCTATGGGGTGACTATGGGTGCTGACTCCACCTCTAAACTCCTCTCCATCAAATTTGACCAGACCGTTGCAACTGCGACATAAGCCGAGGCAGTCTCTGTTGTGAACTAAAAAATCAATTATGCCAAGTAGCCACGATCGTAGCTAGATGGAATAATTGAGGTATAAAAATAAGAGACATCCGCAGATCTTTTGGGTGCAGTATACGGCTTAGGTAGACTTAGTCAAATATGTTCACTAGATATCCGTCGATCTCTCTCTGGTCAAGGTTGTAAAAATGCTTATTGCGATTGTGTAACGATGTAGCTAATTCAACGCCAACAAATCGCCAATGCCAGGGCTCAAAAACATAGTAGCTATTATTAGCAGGGTAGGAAAGTATGAAGCCATGTTTATAGGCTTCCTTAAGGAGCCATTGGTAGGAGGTAGTTTTATCAAAACCTTCCAGTTTTCCTCCAAGACCGGTTGTAATCAAATCAACAGTGGTACCTAACTGATGCTCGGAGTAGCCCTGATCGGCGGAGAATTGATTTGCCGTACCTGCGCCGTAGGTTACTGAATATTCTGATTTTATGTTTGCTTGCTCATCAAATGAGCGGAAAGCAGATTTTAGATAGAGCGTTACACTGGCACTTCCCGCTGAGTCAAGCAGTGCTTTGAGGTGAGGCCACACGAGAGTGTGTATTTTTTGCACCTGCTTCTCATTGTAGAGATATTTTTTGTCTATCTCCATTAGTTGTGCGGGTTGGTAGTGCTCATTTAAGAAAAATATTTTTGAGTATTTTTGTAGCAATTCGGGATCCGTTTTTGCTAGTTTTTCTAAAGTGTTTACCGTACCGGAAATCTTACCCACATCTGCTTGGAATCCACCTACCTGTTCTGAAATTTGGTTAACTTTTTGTTGTTCTTGGGAGAATGAATTAGAGAGA
>CAYITB010000008.1:0-19536 GCA_964366155.1 uncultured Candidatus Saccharibacteria bacterium | reverse complement strand
TGCTTGGCTCCGTTCTTATCCTTCCAGGTGCGGTTTGTCGCGACGGAAAAACTGGTAACCGCGGTGCCGGTGGGTAGGGAGCGACTCTCCGGGTCGCGCGTCAAATTGCCAAATACGATTGCTTTATTGAGATACATTATGGTGCTGTCTCCTCCACGAGGAGTTCTTCAATCCCTTTTTCTATCTGCGCCTCATCAGAGGCGGTAAGCTCTTTATGTTCAACGGGAGCCACCTCAACAGAGCGCACGACATGAGGACGTGACTCATGAGTACGAGCAGGCATAAGGAGCTCTTTTATCGTCTTGATGAGGAGGAAACGGAGAAGTGAGCTATTTTTCTCTAATTCTTGCTTGAGGAGCGGCGCCTTCTCTGGCAGAATCTCAAAACGGATAAAGCCAAAGTAGGCGCTTGTGTAAGTAGTACCTCCCTCGCGATTCCCTTTGCGGATTGGGTACGCAAGAGCTCGGAGCGCAGGGAACTCTTCCCCCATTACAGAACCGCCTGCGCCCTCTACTGCAAGGCGGATGGTATTTGCCTCCTCTCCGAGAGCCTCTTCCGTTGTACTGGGTAGCAAAAGATATCCCACCTCATAGAGTTGTGGGGTTGCAAAATCTGATTCTGTGACTTCTGCCATATCGGGCATATCCTAACAAACTCACGCGGGTATTGCAAACCCGCGCCGAGCGTTGTCTAGCACGGCCCTGCGGAGCTCCTCCTCCCTTAACCCCCGTATAACAGCAAGTTGTGCGACCACCTCCCGCACATGGAAGGGCTCCGCGCGCTTGCCTCTGTAGGGCACGGGGGCAACAAAGGGCGCGTCCGTCTCGGCCATTAACATTTCAAGTGGCATGTTTTTAATAACCTCATCGTAGCTCCTCGCAAAAGTAATAACACCAGTAAATGAGAGGGTGATGCCACGCTCTAAAAACTGCTCTGCCACCTCCCAACTTGCGGCAAAAAAGTGCGCGTGAGCGCGCACTTGTGAGTGGACTTTTAGTATCTCCAACACGTCAAGATAGGCAGCCCCTAGTGCTTCGCGAGAATCGCGAATATGTAGCATTAATGGCTTCCCCATCTCCTCCGCAAGCGCAATATGCTTTTCAAACAATTCTTTTTGTTTACTTTTCTCACTCTCGCTAGTGATGCGAAAGTAATCCATGCCACACTCACCAATAGCAATAGTTTTACGATGCTGTGCGAGTTCCCGAAGTTTAACTTCGGAAAAGCCTTCAGTCCACTCGGTAGGGTGCACACCCACAGTGGCATAGAGATGATCATGCGCCTCCGCAAGCGCCACCACCTCCTCACTTTTTTGTAGACTCGTCCCCACATTGTTTACCAAAACCCCCTGCTCCCTACAGCGCGTAATCACTGCCTCCCTATCGGCATCGTAGTCCTTAAAATTAAGGTGTGCGTGAATATCAAAATATTTGGGTTCCATAAGTTGAAAAAGTATTAGTCAAATCTATTGTATCACTAACTCACGGTCGTATGTTAATAAGATAATAAAAAGAGTAGATCAAGAGCAATTTATTTGCGTACAAAAAGCGGGGCGGGGAGATGGTTGGCGGCTATGGCAGAGCGGATAGCATCAGCGGTAGCAGGGAGGAGCGGGATTAAGAGATCTGCAATCTCGGCAAGGGAGTGCACTAATTCTATAATTATTTTTTTAGCCGCTTCAGCATCTGTTTTTACCAACTTAAATGGCTCCGTCTCTGTAATGCGCGCATCTGCCTCCCCTATTTTTTGCCATACTAGTGCAATCGCCTCATTGTAGCGGTACCCCTCCATTGCTTTTTTATATTCTTCAGGCAGTTCCCCGTTGGCAGTCGGCGATTGGTTGTTGGCTGTTAAGTTCACTTCCGCCATCTTCATCACACGAGAAACAAGATTACCCAAACCATTGGCTAGTTGAGCGTTGTAGCTCTCTTTAAATTTTTCTATCGTAAAGTCGGAGTCCTCAAAGGGGTGCACCTCACTAAGGAGATAGCGGCGCAACGCATCGGTGCCGTACTCATTCACCAACGCAAATGGGTCCACCACAGTGCCCGCACTTTTACTCATCTTTTGCCCGCCGGAAGTAATAAAACCGTGTATCACAATTTGTTTTGAGGGCGGTAAGCCTGCGCTCTTGAGCATTGCCTGCCACATCGCACTCTGCTGACGATTATTATCTTTACCCGCAAACTGCACCACCGGCCACCACTCATTAAACTTTTTTTCATCATCGGGCCAGCCAATCGCGGAGACGTAGTTCACCAACGCATCAAACCACACGTACATAGTGTGCTCAGGATCATTAGGCACCGGCACACCCCAGGACATTTTTTCGCTCAAACGCGATATAGAAAAATCTTGGAGCCCCATTGCCACAAAACTCTTCATCTCGTTCCGCCGTGACTCAGGCACCACAAAATCCTCGTGCGCATAGAGCTCTTGCAAAAAGTCCGCGTACTTGGAAAAGCGGAAAAAATAATTCTCCTCCTCACGGAGTTCCAATTCTTGCGTGGGATGGAATGGGCACTTCCCTCCTTCCAGCTCGGAGTCCATCTTTTCCAACTCGCACCCCACGCAGTATTTGCTCTGGTACATTTTTTTATAAATATCTCCCGCTGCATCACAGCGCTTCCAAAACTCCTGTGCCGCCGCCACATGGTGCGCGTCGGTGGTACGGATAAAATTAGTGTAGGAGAGATTGAGCGCCTCTTTGAGCGGCTCATACTTTTTTACCTGTTCATCAATGTAGTCCTGTGGCTCTTTCCCCAACTCCTTAGCCTTTTGCAAAACTTTTTGCCCATGCTCATCGGTACCCGTATTAAAAAACACTTCGCGCCCAAGATGGCGCGCATAGCGCGCACTCGCATCAGCCTGTACCACTTCCAGCGCAAAGCCTATGTGCGGATCGGCGTTTACGTACGGCAATGTGGTCGTGAGATAGGTGCGAGAACTCATGGAGCCGACTTTTCGGCAAAGACGTGCTTCTTCTTCTCCCAATCGGAAATGAGCTCCATCAAAATTGCCGCCACGGGGACCGCAATAAGGATACCGAGGAAACCCGCAAGCTTTGCCCCTACAATCATAGAGATAATAACCATAAGCGCCGGCACACCAACCATCTTTTTTACTACGAGTGGATAGAGGAGGTGATTTTCAAACTGTTGGATGATGATAAAAAATCCGAGTGCCAAAAGTCCGGTGAGTGGATCTTGGGTAAAACCAAGGAACACAGCGGGGGCGGCCGAGAGCACCGGACCAACATAGGGGATGAGCTCAAACACGCCCGCAAGGATTGCTAACAAAAATGCATACTTAATTCCCAAGAGTGCAAGTCCAAGGTACACAAAGATCGCTATAAAAATCCCGAGAAATACTTGCCCCTGCATCCACAAGCCAATCTTACGACGAGAGCGCTTCCACACGTCAATCACATACTTCTCCTGTTTCAAGGGAGTGAGCACGCGCAGTACATTCTCTACTCCATCATTTTGCACCGCTAAGTAAAACGAGATCACTAAAATGAGGACAAAACTCAAGATACCACCAAAGAGCACGCTCGCGGTTTGCAGTGCGCCGCTCGTCACTCCGGTGAGCGATGCCTCAAGCACTTGCATTAAGTCTTTAAAGGAGATCTGCCCTGCCAAATCGAGCGTAATTGCAGAGAAGGGTATGTTGGACCCTTCAGCAAAATCGCTCAAAGTCTGGAGGTGTTGTGGGATGGCACCAACAAAGGAAGAGAGATCCGCGAAGAGTGGTGGGAGGAGGAAGTAGATTGCCCCAAGCGCAATTAAGAAGGTGCCAAGGTAGATAATAATTACTCCAAGAGTGCGCGCAATGCCGTGCCGTTCAAACCATGAGACCAGCGGCTCAATAGCGGACGCAAGTACTACAGAAGAGATGATTATGAGGATGAGGTCGCGGAGATAAAAGAGGAGTACGAGCACCGTAACAGTCAATACAATCTTAATGATTGTAGCAACAGAGATATTGATCTCTACCTCTTTTGGGGCTTCAAACATTACCTAGTAGTGTACTACAGCGTAAGGAGTGGTACAAATTGTTCTGCGTCCTTATGCGGACCGATGATAGCGCAGTTTGCGTGTTCATTCACAAAAATTTCTTGAGCAACAGTAGTACACTCTTCTTTCGTCACTGCGTTAATACGAGCAATAAACTCTTCCGGAGCAAGCATCTCTCCCATAACGACCTCGTGGAGGCCGTAGTACTCTGCTAAATCATCCGAGCGCTCAAGCCCCATAACAAAGGTGCCTGTAATGGAGTCTCTCGCGCGGGTAAGTTCCTCATCTGTTACCCCTTCCTTCACCAAGCGGCACACTTCCCCAATCATGGCAGAGAGCACCAAGGGGAGCCTGTCGGTATCCAACCCTGCAGATATTTGGAAGACGCCGTGGTCAGAGTAGGCATCGTGACTTGCGCGGACGTAGTACGCGGCACCCAATTCCTCACGCACTTTTTGCCATAAACGCGAGCTCATGGTACCACCGAGTATAGTGGTGAGTACCCGTGTTGCATAGGCGCGATCATCTCCAAGCGCGTAGCCGTGCCAACCCACGACTACGTGAGATTGGTCTGATTGTTTAAAACGTACTGTGGCGCGGGGAGTATCTTGATCAGTAGATACGGATACCTTAGCCACTTTTTCCCCCGCAGGGAGGGAGCGCGTCAACTCTTCCACTTGAGCACAGATTGCTTTTGGATCACAGGCGCCCGCCACCACCATAATGGTTGATTGAGGCAGGTAGTGCTCTCCACGGTAATGGAGGAAGTCCTCTCGGGTAACTCGCCCAATAACAGCGCTCTCGCCGAGGATAGTCCACCCTGCAGGTTGATCGCCATACATCAGTGCAAGAATGTCGTCCTGCACACGACGACTCGGGATGTCCTCGTACATATTCATCTCCTCAATAATCACACCGCGCTCACGGTTGATCTCTCCCTCATCAAAGAGTGGATTTTGGTAGAGGTCAGTTACTATCTCGAGTGCTTTTGCCTCTTTGCCACGCGCCACCTTGGCGTAGTAGCCCGTGTACTCTTGCCCCGTGAAGGCGTTGTACTGCGCTCCCAAGCTATCAAGTTCCTCAGCAATCAAGCGAGGGCCCGGGCGCTTGGTCGTCCCCTTAAAGCACATGTGCTCCAAAAAATGAGAGATCCCATTGACCTCTTTTCTCTCATACTTTGACCCCGCCTCAACGAGCGCCATCACGGTAACCGTGGGGAGACTTTGATCGCTTATAGTAAGCAGACGCAAGCCATTAGGGAGCACGTGTTTCTCGTACTGCATAGAAGAGCTTTATATCACGTTTTTATGAAGGAGACAACAAATTTTAATCTACCGCATACAAAAATGTACTAAACACCGAGTGTTTAGTAGTTTATGATTATCCCACAATTCAAGCGACCGCTTGTTTTATGGGATAATGATTTTGCATACAATTGTCCACATTTTTCGTATATACGAAAAATGTGGACATAAAAAAAGAAGCACTCTATTTCAGAATACCTCTTGCAAGTCTCTTGGGTAATGATGGAAGTCTCACTTCCATCATTGAGCCATTTTTTCAAATGTTCGGAGTGTTCGGAGTTTAACTTCGAATAAATGAGAGATGCGTAGGAAGATCAGAAATAGCAACACGTTCCTGTTCACCGCTGTCGCGGTTGCGGAGGGTTACTGTATCGTCTTCAAGAGTTTGGAAATCAATGGTGATGCACCACGGGGTGCCAATCTCATCTTGGCGGCGATAGCGCTTGCCAATATTACCATTATCATCAAAGGCGACTGAAGGAATTTTTTTCTTAAGCGCTTGGTGGAGCTCTCGCGCGCACTCAACAAGTTCTGGTTTATTTTTTAAGAGAGGGAAGATAGCCGCGGTTACTGGGGCAATGTGTGGAGAGAGCGCGAGATAGGTCCGCTTCTCTCCCGAGAGCTCATCCTCACGGTAGCTAGAGTGGAGGAGCGCGAGCACGAGGCGATCAACACCGAAGGAGGGTTCAATAACATGAGGCACAAAGCGCTCTCCACTTGCCTCGTCAAGATAGGAGAGGTCGATACCGCTCTTCTCTTTGTGACGAGAGAGGTCATAGTCACCACGGTAGGCAAGCCCAAACAGTTCTTTTTGCCCAAATGGGTACTCAAATTCAAAATCAATGGTACGTGCCGAGTAGTGTGCACGCTCTCCATCCGGAACCTCAATTTCATGGACAGACCCTTCGGGAAGACCGAGCGAGAGTACCCACGCGCGTGCCTCTTTCCGCAAATTCTCAAAGTGCTCCTCCCACGTCGCAGGATTTACAAAGTATTCAATCTCCATCTGCTCAAACTCGCGCGTGCGGAAGAGGAAGTCACGCGGAGTGATCTCGTTCCGGAATGCTTTACCTATCTGCGCAATACCAAAAGGAAGTTTCGGATGATAGGCATCTAAAACATTTTTAAAGTTTACAAAAATTCCCTGCGCTGTCTCTGGACGTAGGTATGAGAGTAAGGCACTGTCTTCAGCCGCACCGACGCTCGTCTCAAACATCATATTAAATTGGCGAGGCATGGCGAGCGCTCCGCCACACTCGGGGCACTGCGCACCAACACCGAGTGTTTGGTCGGCACGGAAACGACGCTTGCATACAGAACATGAGACTAATGGGTCAGAAAATCCTTCGGCGTGCCCCGACGCCTTCCATACCTCGGCGTTCATAAGAATTGCCGCGTCCAATCCGTACATATCCTCGCGATCAAGAACAAAGTGGCGCCACCACGAGCGCTTGATATTCTCCTTCAGCGCGAGCCCCAGGTGCCCATAGTCCCAGGTGCCAGCAAGCCCGCCGTAAATTTCAGAACCTTGAAAGATAAATCCGCGTCGCTTCGCGAGAGAAATAAGTGCTTCCATAGTACCTGTATGCGCTTTCATATGGGTGAAGTCAAGGTGTGGGAGGGCCGCTCCGCACCGATTCCAAGCCAGTTCGATATTGCGGATCCTTTGCGATCTTAGTGCTCACTGCAGGGCGAGTGACGGAGAGCGTTTGTTTGGTAAACGAGTCAATGCCACTAAAACTTACCGTACTGGAAAGTGGGGGGGCTTGGCCAATTTGACTAATACTCGGTGTGACCGAGACTTTAAAAGAGGCGGTCCGCGGCACACCGTCAGGCGCAACACCTACACCAGAGTTAAGTGTACCAACACTCCAGAGCACCGTACGAGTCGTTGGATTGTAGCGCACCGTCTCGGTATCGGGACTCGTTACATCCTCCCATGAGACGTAAATAGGAAGGGTCGCTTGTACGACAGCGTCAGTAATTTGATTGAGAGAATTGCTCAATGCCCAGGTGATCGTGTAACTTGTCTTTTGATCCACTAAGGGCGGGAGTGGCCCCTCATTGTTGATGGGACCTACGCTATAGTACGCATCAGCAGAGAGCCCTACCATGGTTACAAAGCGCACTATCCGCGCGATATCGGAGTACACCGGCTCATTTGCAAACCCTTCAGAAACACGTGTGCCACTCGCGACCGCTTTGAGTGTGACGGTAGGATTTTCTTCATTTGTCTGCTTAAGTTTAAAGCTAAAACGGACTGTCCCACGGCCCCCCGGACCAATTGACGCAAGACTTTTTTCCTGACTCGCATCCCAGGTAATCATATTGTCGCGTGAATTATAGTACCCGTTCGTTGCCCGTACACTCGCGGGATCGATCGTCGCGCCGCTAAAGGTAACTACGATGCGAGCGTTTGTTATCGGGACCGCGAGCGTGTTTTCCCATGAGATAACTGTCGCAATATCTTTAAGTGGAGAGACCGTCACTGTTTCGGTGGGCTCTCCCGCAATAGCCGCTCCGAGCGCAAGCGCGGGACGCGCGATGGGCACCTTCTCAAAGAGTGCGTGGTAGACCGTCGCGATACGGCTCGTACTCCGAGGATCAATTTCACCCACGGTTACGTGGAACCCTTTTACATCTTCGTGCTGGCCCTCAAGCACTCCGCTTATGGTAATGACTCGCTCATCGCCGGCAGAAAGACTGCCAATCCGCCAAAAAGAATTGTCTGATGAGGGTACCGGTTCTGCTCCAAGGTACTGAAAGCCCGGTGGATACTGTAGGGAAAGCCCTACGTTGTGCAATTCCTTCTGCGCCCGTGAAATAATGTGAACGCTAAACGACATATCTTGGTTTGAGGTAATTTCTGTCGGTAATTTAAACACAATGTCAACAGGAGGTGCGGCAAAAACAAGAGGGAAACGTTCCTCTTTTACATAGAGTGCGCTTGAGTTGGGAAGGCGATATTCCAGTGAAGCACTCACGGAACTACTTGCCAGAAGTGAGCCAAAAACGAGTGCACGCACAGTCTTGTTTAGAGCCTCACCAGCATTGATCGTATCAAGTGGAATGCGCTCACGGAGCAGTTCTTGTGTTCCGCTTGTCGCATCCTTCGTACCCGCCGGGTACTCAACAATGAGCGTTGCACTCCCAAGCGGTACGGCGTTGTTGTTTGCTATTGCGATATTAAAAGTTGCAACATCCCCTCCCGAAATTTCTGCCGGACCATCAATGGAGAGCATAACGTCACTCGTTGAGACATACTGCGGCGCGTAGAGGAGCGCGTATCCCGCGTATCCGAGTGCCGCAAGAAAAAAAAGGAGTGAGAGCGTAAGCCCTACGCCAACAAGAGAACGGTGAGGGGAGAGCGGGAGAGGAGGCTTCCACGAGCGCCGCTCGCCCGTGTAGGGATTAGTAAGTTTGCTCCGGCGGAGCGAAAAAGAGCGGCGTGGGCCACGCTCGTATAATTTTTTCTTAAGTGCCTCGAGATGTTCGTCACTGGGCATGCCATTACAAAGGTACGCTCAAGTATAACACACTACTGCATGCGCAGGAGCGCACGGTTTGCGACCAAGAGACCGTGCTGGAGAAGCGGGGTAAAGTTCTGCGCGCTCTCGGAGGAGAGCGGGACACCAAGGTAGGGACTCACCTCCGCATCGTCGGGGAGGAATCCTGCGTGATAAATAATTTTAAGCACCGTAAGTAATTCAAGCGCGGGCATAGAATCTTCATCGGTGTTCATAAAAACAGTAAGCGCCTCGCGCATCAAAGCAAAATGATTCGTATGTGGATCATCGGGAACGGTAGTATGAGCCGCGAGCGAGAGGCAGCGTAAGAGCGAGGCACGGGGCATCGTGGGGAGCCGATCGAGGCGAACAAGACCCTCGGCACCAACCACTCGCCACTCGGATCTGCCTCGCACTAATGAGACATGAATGAATGCGTGAGGAATGAGATGTGAACGGAGTTTTGATGTAAGTACGCGCACTCCCTGCGCGTGCGCGTAGAGCGTCCCAAGCTCCTCGGTGATGAAAAGGAGCGAGCAATTCCGCTCGCCACGCGGCACTGTTGAGATTATGAATGCGTCCGTTGTGTGGATGTGGTAGGACATGCGAATCAACGTTACGGCGTAATGTGCACAACAAGCTCTGTCCCCTCCCCCTCTTGCACGATCAATGTGTGCACTAGCGCCTCATGCTGGATGGTAGATGAGGAGCGCTCAATGAGCGTACGCAGAGAGGCATCAGCCGTACGAATAGTCGCTACCACCTGTGCTTTAGGATCACACCCTGCCTCTTTGCGCGCGTCTTGGAGCGCACGAATAACTTCGCGGATCTGGCCCTCCTTAATAAGTTCATCAGTGAGTATTGTGTCGAGTGAAAGTTCGCTTCCCTGCTTGAGCTCTTTCACATTTACCTCATCGCGGATAAGTGCCGCGTACTCTTCAGTAAAAGGCTGTGTAGTGGTGAGGGATGCAAGTGGCTGACGCACTTTAATATTTTTTTGCGCGCGCAGTTCAAGTGCACGCGAGACCACATCTCGTGTTTCTGCCATCTTTGTGAGCACTTCTGTATCTACAGTCCCACCATTTGGCCACAGTGCAAGATGCACGCTCTCTGGATCCTTGGGCGCGCGGACCACTTGATAAATTTCTTCTGCAATAAAAGGCATTGCTGGAGCACTCATAAGCGCGAGATGTTTGAGTGTTGAACGTAATGTTTCCCCCGCATGAACTGCGTCTTGACCCCCCTCTTTAATACGCTCGCGCGAGCGACGCAGGTACCACGTTGAGAGATCGTCAATAAAGAGCGCGATTGGCTTGATGGCGCGATCAATTTCATACGCATCAAATCCATCGCGTACCGCGCGCTCTAATTCCGCACTCCGCGCGTTAATCCATCTATCAAGAATGTGACTACTCTTTTCCCTCGCAGAACCACCCTGCTCTTGCGCAAAAGTCTGGTAGAACGAGAGCACGTTACGCAGGCGGACAACATTTTTCCGGTACACCTCCGCAACGCCGCGCTCGCTAAAGTTGATATCCTCCGCGCGCACGACCGGCGAGGAGAGGAGGTAGTAGCGCAAGGCATCGGCACCATAGCGCTCAATGATTTCAAGAGGGTCGGGATAGTTCTTGAGCTTCTTACTCATCTTTTGACCGTCTTCCGCCACAATGAGTCCGTTCACCACCACTCCTTTGTAGGGAGATTTTTTAAAGAGCGCTACTCCGAGCACGAGTAGTGAGTAGAACCATCCGCGCGTTTGGTCCAAACCTTCGGCGATAAAATCCGCGGGAAATCCAATGTTGTGTTCTGGATCAAAATCTTTTTGTGGAGTCCCAACGTAGTGTGCTTGCCCATAGGGCATGGCACCCGACTCAAACCAGCAGTCGAATACATCAGGCACGCGGCGCATCACGCCCCCGCAAAAGCAACTAGTAGTCATGGCATCAATGTGCGGACGATGAAGATCAAGCACAAATCGTTCATTGCGCGGAAGTGGGGTAAAGTTTAGTTTTTTTACCTCTCCAGTTTTAAAAACTCCTCCCATATTCGGGATAGTAGCTATGTCTTGATGACGTAAACGCTGAACAGCCGACTGCATAAGAGAGAGCGGGAGCCCATGACTTACGATAAGTATGGTCTTACCCTCATACTGATCATCAAGACTATAGAGAAGGTCCATGACACGCGCCTGAACATCGGCATAATTTTCTTCTGTTCCCTGATGTGTTAAAAATCGATTTATTTTAGCGCCATACAGAGCAAAGTGCTCGCTCCAACTTTTACCATGGCTCTCCTTCGCATCAAGTTCGCCAAGACGAACATCAAAGAGTACTGCTTCGTTGGGAAGTCCTAATGCGTTTTGGATCAGTTGAGCCGTCTCACGAGTACGCACAAAAGGAGAACTGATGATGAGATTTATTCCATAATTGGAAAGTTCCTGTGCCGCATTCTCTGCCTCAACTCTCCCCTGTTCGGTTAAGTGATCAGGGGCATCGGAGACTGAACTGATGTATGACCCCACATTACTTTCAGCTTCACCATGACGCACAGCAAAGTAGGTGTTGCGAGGAGTAGAGAGTGCGATAAGATCTGCTATACTCCCCACCACCTTCTTCTCCCCACACTTTTCACACTTCCACACAGGAATAGGAGCTCCCCAAAAGCGTGTGCGTGAGATTGCCCAGTCACGAGCGCCTTCTAACCACTTACCAAAACGCCCCTCTTTAACGTGCGCGGGGACCCACTTGACCTCATTGTTTGCGCGCACGAGATCATCTTTAATATCCGTCACCTTCACAAACCACGAGTTTGCCGCGTAGTTTAAGAGTGGAGTATCACAGCGCCAACAGTGGGGGTAGGAGTGAACAATCTTCTCCTTTGCAAATAAACAATTTTTTGCCGCAAGGTACTTGAGTACTAAAATATCAGTGCGCTGATGATCGTCTTTTGGTTTTGCCAATTCCCCCGCAAAATCTTTTACCTCTGGTCTCATTTTTCCATCGGGAGCAACGTGTTGCACAAAGGGCAAATCCTCTCTTTGTGAGAGTGCGTAGTCATCCTCACCAAAGGCGGGTGCAATGTGCACTATACCCGTCCCCTCTTCCGTTGTTACAAACTCTGCCGCATACACCTGCCACCCACGCTCATGATTTTTTAACGTTGCATTATTACTGTAGTAATCAAAGAGGGGGGTATATTTTTTACCAACAAGTTCACTCCCTTTATACTCTTTTACTATTTCATAGCCGGTCTTAATAACATTCCCTATCCTTTCTTTCGCAAGAATGTATTCTTCATTTGAACTTTGGATTTTGACATTGCAATAAATCACCTGGGGATTTATTGCAAGTGCCACATTCCCCGGGAGAGTCCACGGCGTTGTGGTCCACGCGAGGAAAAAGGTATTTGGCTCCCCCTCCACCGCACACTTAACTGTCACCGAGATGTCGGTAATATCTTTATACCCCTGATTGACCTCAAAGTTGGCGAGCGTGGTCTCACAGCGTGGGCAGAGGTGCATCGTTTTGTATCCCTCATAGATGAGCCCCTTATCGTAGAGTGTTTTAAACACCCACCACACACTCTCCGTATATTCCGGATCCATGGTGCGATAGTCGTCATCCATATCTACAAAGCGTCCAAAACGCGGAATGATACGCTTCCAATCACTTACAAAGCGCGTCACTGTTTCTGCAGCGGTTTTGTTAAATTTTTCTATGCCATACTCCTCAATATCTTTTTTGACCTTGAGATCAAGCTCCTTTTCTACAATATTTTCTACCGGTAACCCATGACAATCCCAACCCCAGCGCCTGTGCACCTGTTTGCCACGCATAGTCTGGTAGCGTGGAATAGCATCTTTAATGGCGCTCGCCAAGAGGTGCCCATAGTGTGGCAACCCCGAGGCAAAGGGTGGGCCATCGTAAAAAGTAAACGCTTCTCCCTCTCGAGATTCGCTCTTTTTAAAAATCCCCTTCTCCTCCCAAAATTTAAGTATGTCTTCCTCATTGTGCATTACCCTATCCTAGCAAAATACCGCTTTATTTCTAGCTCACACAAAAAAAATGAAAACCCCGCCACGTCTGACGTGGCGGGGGAAGAACTAATCCTCAAGGAGAAGTGCTGGGCAACGATCATCCCAGTCTGCAATGATCCACCGTTGGTTTGGGTGCCATCTGCCGTCAATCCAAGAAAGGCAACGAACCATTACGGCGTCTTGGAAATCGTAATAGAGCGTACCCCAGAAAAAGTTGTTTAGTCTTTGCCACTCCTTGGGGATGAGTTGCGGATGAGAAATGAGGTAGTCTAGAATACATGCATTCAGAACCGGCATACTCTTGAGCTCTTCGCAAAGATAATTGCCTTCGATGGATTGGCGATTTTTCTGCTGTTTGGAGAAGTAGAGAGTGACTCTGCTGGGGTCCCAGAGGATTTTGCCATTCTTTTTATGGCTACACACCTTCCACCCATCGGGCACAAAGGGGTAGGCGTCGCAGTCAATCCACGGGACCGATGGGTCTGCTACTTTTTGTAGCCACTGTGCCGCCTCTCGACAAAAATCACCACTCTTTGCTAACCTACCCATGACACCAGCACCATCTTTACCAAGCGCTTTATACAGCTGTATTTCTGCTTGGTGGAGTGTGCCTGCAGGTAAGCTCCACACGGTTCCGTCCGGCTTCGCCAACTGGCGAATTTTCTTTGCCATGGTGAACTCCTTTCTTGCTCGGCCATAAGCCGAACTCCCATCCTCCGCCTTTGGCGGAATCCGGTTCATTCTGTCTTTTTTATCCGCCCAAGGCGAACTCTCAAAGATCTCCTCTACTTATACCACACTCATCATATTCTTACAAGCCCCATCTATTGTAGTATTAACACACGACCGTTTGTTAATAGGATAATAATAAATTAGAGACAGGACCAAAGAAACACTATTGGAGCTTAAAGTACACAATCCATCGTGCCTCGTTTGAAAAAGTTTCTGTCTCAAGAAAATAGACCCAACGCCGTGCCTCAAAAAACTCGACGATAAAATCAATTTCATCTTTGCACGGGTAAGGGAAGATGTGTACCGAGTGCTGTAATTCTTTAAAACCAAGGTCGCTAAGTTTATTACGCAACGCATCACGTACTCTCCTCTTTTTTTCTGGAATATCAAAAAATACAATGCGCCACTTCCCATCCCAGTGTGCTGGTTTTTTAACTTTCATCTCGTCAATGTGGAATATGAGCGCCCTTTGTTTGCCATGTTCAGTGAGCACCATCGTAATAATACCGCCCCTCCCTTCTCGGTATGAGATTAAACGATCTCGTTCAAAATCCCTGATTGCTTGATAGAGAGAGCGTCTATCGAGCTTTCGTAATTCTTTCGGCAATGAGTCAAGAATAAAAAATGTTTTGCGACCCGATTGAGTGAACGAGAGGGCAATCCCCGCATACAGGCAGGTGAGCAATTTTTTCTTGAGTGGACTCCGATACTTTCGCATTATGTATATTGTAGCACTAACATACGACCGTTGGTTAATGTGATAATAAAAAAACAGGGAAAATAAGGAGATATAAAGAGGACACTGGAGATATTTGATGACTACATCTTATCGGGAGCGGTGATGCCAAGCAGGGAGAGTCCATTCTTGAGCACGGTGCGGGTCGCGGCAGTGAGCGCAAGGCGGTAGGCTTCGTGCTCGGAGCCGATAATACGGTTATTAGCATAGTAGGCATTAAACGCTTGCGCGAGTTCATTGAGGTAGCTCACGATACGCTGGGGCGCGTAGTCATGCACAGCGCGCTCCACCTCTTCAGGGAAGTGGAAGATGAGGCGTTCCAAGTCCCCTGGCGCTTCTGGCGCACTCACATTTCCCAGTCCTTGCCCCGTGGCGAGCTCGCGAGTTTTACGGGGCTGTGTAAGTACGCTACTCGTGCGCGCGTGTGTGTACTGTAAGTAGGGACCGGAGTCACCAGTAAAAGAAACGGACTTATCTATATCAAAAATAATATCGCGCCCTATCCCCTGTTTGAGGATGGAGTACTTAAGTGCCGCTACTGTTACTACATCAAGTGACTTCTCAAGATCTTCACTCTTGTGCTCTGCCAAGAGTGCATACTCACGAATTTTTGTTTTTACTTCATCCATCAGTGCCTCCGCAGTAATCACCTCTCCTGTGCGTGAAGACATTTTGCCCATGGGTAAGCGTAACATCCCGTGAGGTAGATGCAGAGTTTTTGCCGCAAGCTCTGGAGAAATGCGATTAAGTGCAGCGAGGAGAACTTTAAAATATTCGGAGATCTCGTTACCTGTCACCACCACCGAGCGTGTGTAGGAATAACGTTCATATTTAAGTTGAGCAAGTCCAAGCTCTTTTGCTTCGTAAGTAGGTAATCCCTCACTATTTAAAAAGACACGAGTATGCAAACCATCCTGTTCCCCACGATACACGAGTGCTCCATCACTCTCTTCAAACACCTTCCCTTTATTCTCTATTACCAACTCTCTGCCACGCAAACCCGTCTCACTCTCAAAAAAGTAGTAGTCAAAATGAGTACCGAGTTGTGTGTAAATTTTTTCAAAATAATCTAAAGAAAGTTTTTTACCTGCATCGTAGAGTGTGTTTACCCTTTCGTCAGTGCGCTCATATATTTTTTTATTGAGTGCAATAATTTCCAGCTTTGCCTCCTCGCTCTCTTCATAGGCACCTGCTCCTTGTGTGTAGGCCTTGCCTAAGATCTCCACCGAGTCTGCTTGCCAGTTATTTTTTTGCAGTGCCCAGATCGTCTTTGCCACATGGAGCCCAATGTCACCTTGGTAGTTGGCGCGCTTGACCTCCGCGCCACCAAACTCCATAAGACGCGCGAGAGATTCCCCAATGGTGTTACTCATCAAGTGCCCGATGTGGAAGAGTTTAAAGGGGTTAGGGTCGGTGTACTCAATCATCACTTTTTCCCCCTTTAACATATCCGATGCGCCGTAACGTTCATTTTTTACCGCCTCGGTAACTGCCGAGATGAAGAGCTCGGACTTGAGCGTGATGTTAATAAAGCCAGGTCCCGCGACAGTGACGCTCGTTGCAATGGACGAAAGAGATTGAGAGAGCTCACAAGCAAGCTCTTGTGCAAGAGCTTGCGGAGCCACACCGAGCGCCTTACCTGTCACCAGCGCTATGTTAGTGGCATAATCACCTTGACCCGCCGCGTCGGACGCACGCTCGACAGTAAAAGAAAGGGTAGGATTTCCCCTCTTCTCTAATGCCTCTTGTATAGCCTTGCGTATCTCTCCCTGCTTCACAAAGCCATTCTAGCAGAAGTGCCCCAACAAAAAAGCCCCGCACCATGCGATACGAGGCTGATGGGAACTATCTTCGGAAGGCAATCTGGCCAATACCCAATAGGGGAGAGATTCGCGCGAGAACTCTATCAGACACTTCTTCATCAGAGATAGAGGCATCAATGCAGAGTACCTTCTCTGGAGCAAGGTGGGCAAAGAATTCCTCATACCCAAGAGCTACGCACTGATGGAAGGCAAGAGGGAGACGATCAAAGCAGGTCTTCTCCCCTTCTCTCTCGGCAATACGCGCAAGCCCCACAGCCGGATCAATCTTCAAAAAAACATAGAGATCCGGCTTAGGAAAAAGAAGTTGCGAGTCCCAAAAATACTGTTCAAGATCGCGATGTTTGTGCCCTACAATTTGGTACGCAAATGTGGAAGCGTCAAAACGATCACACACCACTCGCCTACCCTCTGTAAGAGCTGGCCTTATGATCTCCGCACAGTGCTGTGAGCGACTCGCGAGGAAGAGTAAGAGCTCCGTCTCCGGCGTCATCCTCCGGAGTTTCCCGTCCAGTAAAACTTTCCTAATCTCCGTTCCTACCGCCGTCCCACCCGGCTCGCGAGTAAAGCAGACAGGGTGCCCATTACACTCCATCTTGAGTGACTTGATGAGCGTTGTTTTACCAGAACCCTCACAACCTTCAAGCGCGATAAATGCACCGCGTCCCTGCGTCATATGGTCCTCCTTAAATAATAAAAGTATCAAATCTATTGTGAGGATACTCCCTCGCGGACCTTTCAGCAAGTTACCCCTCTCTAGAGCACCCTTGCGAGCTCCCTTTAAATCCGCTAGGATGGCCGCAGATATATAGATCACCGAAAAAAGGAGAATTCTCAGATGAGAGAAGTAGAGCCAAAAGTGTTTCTCGTTGGAGAGACACGCATCATACCAGAGGGTATGCAAGATTTTTTAGAGCACATTGGTGCTTCAGAGTGGGATTCCGATGCCCTATCAGACATTGAGAGACTCACCGAGTTCTACGGAAAGCTCTGTTACAAAAGCTTCAAGGTGGGGCTCAACCCAAACATCCGCAAGATTAGAGAATCGAATGCGGAGTACATTAAACACGTGATCGAGGTCGGCCACGGCTCGGTAACAGAACACGGGAACGTAAACTTTGTGTTTTCTGATACTTCGCGAGTCTTCACCCACGAGCTTGTCCGTCACCGAGCAGGAGTTGCCATCTCGCAAGAGAGTCTCCGTTTCGTCCGACTAACTGACCTCGGATTTTGGGCTCCAACGGTCATTCGAGAATCTCCTGAGGCAATGGAGATCATGAGTGATGCCTTCCAGCACCTTGAGGGTCTCCAAATCAGACTTACGGAACTCTTTGACATCGACAACATGAAGGACTTCGGCGCCAAGAAGGAGCTCACATCCGCATTTCGGCGCATCGCGCCCATTGGTCTTGCGACCAATATTGGATGGACAGCAAACATCCGGACACTGCGCCATGTACTGGAAATGCGGACCGACCCAGCCGCGGAAGAAGAGATCCGCTGTGTGTTTGGACAAGTGGGACTCACACTCCGTGACCGTTATCCTAATCTCTTTCAGGATTACACCATCACGGAAGTGAATGGGTATCCACACTTCCAGACCGACCACCGTAAAATCTAACAAGAAAGAAGCCCCCCGATTCGCCGTGGCGAATCGGGGGTATTTTTTATGCAAAGTGCTTGGAGAGTCGAGCTGAATGTTGGCGACAGTAATGCGAGGTTAAGAGCTCGTCATAGTGTTGGTCAGGGACCACCGCCATCCGCTCAAAACGGATTTTTGCGATCGGTTGATCACAACGGATGACAAGATCTTCAAAGGGACACAGCTCAAGGGTAATCGGTCTCCCTTTCCCTTTTCCATTTCGGCCATAGCCCCAACCAGAATCAATGTAGCCCGCGTAGTGGGAACGAAACTCGCCTGTGCGTGAGTCCATATCTACCATCTCACACGAGAGTTGCGGCGGTACCCGCACATACTCATGGGTAGAGAGTACATAAAACTCTCCCATATGGAGACGGAGCATACCGCGATCTGCGGTCAATCGCTCGTAGTAATCCTCCCAACGATACCCTCGCTTTGAGAAATCAAGTACTCGTGAGGGTCGCCGCGAGCGATACCCAATCCACTTACTCTCCAAATCAAGAGTCAGTAGTATTGAGCCATCCCTGTCAGTGATTTTGAGGTCGCGGTAGCGCAAAGGTTTTCCCATGCGAGAGTAGACGAGCTCTTCGCGCGCGAGCATGACTTCTAAATCCACTTCGGAAAATCGTGTGTTAGCGGTAAAGAGTCGTGTTTGTGCTACCGCCGTACCGGCAGGGATAATAACCGGGTAAGATTTTGGTGTAATTGCCACCCACAATTGAGCATGGTGACCAGCCGGAGTAATAGCGTCAAAACGTGGCACCCCATCAGCAACAACACGGCAGTGCACGTTGTTGCGTCCGGTGCTGGACTTTGGATTACAGTAGCCATAGACCGTTGAGGGAAGTTTGACTCCTTCCCTCAATTTGGCGAGGTATGAGACTCCTACCTCCATAGGTTGATTGAGCGCGTGTCTATGAGCATTCACAGCGCCAAGAATCGAGCGTACTGGTTCACTAATATGTGGCTGAACGATACCCTCCACACGGTAGCACTCACTCCCTACACAGACATCAAACGATGAGGGGTTTGCATTACTTTCTTGTGCTCCCGTAATGTGCCCTGACCTCATGAGGTCAATGAGCATTTGCATTGGGAGCGCTCCTACGTGCTTCATTTCATTTCTCTCCTTTCAATGGGCTAGTCTGCGAGAGTTTTACACTAAAAAAGCCCCTACTGCAAGCAGAGGCTTTTTATATATCTTTTTTATTACTTTACTACCTCTATCCCCATAGATCGGGCAGAGCCCTCTACCATACGCATTGCTGACTCAATGGTAGCGGCGTTTAAGTCTGGCATTTTTTGTTCTGCAATTGCCTTTACTTGTGTCTTGGTAATAGTGCCTGCCTTTTGTGTGCCCGGCTTCTGCGCCGCCTTATCAAGTTTGAGCACTTTTAAAATAAGTCGAGAGGTTGGAGGTGTTTTGAGAATAAAGTCAAAGGTACGATCCTCATAGACCGATAGTTCTACGGGGATAATATCTCCTGCTAAAGCTGCCGTTGCGGCATTAAACTTACTCACAAAATCCCCGATGTTGATACCGGCTGGACCGAGCGCCGTACCCACTGGCGGAGCTGGAGTTGCCTTCCCCGCAGGGATTTGGAGCTTTATCTTCTTAGTGATTTTCTTTGCCATGACAGGTCTTTATACCTTAAATCCTCTTAACTTGCAAAAAATCCAGCTCGAGTGGCGTCTCGCGGCCAAACATTGAGACCAGCACCTTTACCTTACCCCTATCGGTATC
>CAYITB010000007.1:11856-22046 GCA_964366155.1 uncultured Candidatus Saccharibacteria bacterium | reverse complement strand
GGACCCTGTTTTCCTCGAGATAGTAAAGCCTTTAGCACTTTTGCTAAGAGTCTGGGGTTAAAAGCCCCATTAGCTGAAGCTTCTGATATTGTGAATGATTTTCAAATTGACGATCTTATTTATAAAATTGAACACGAACTCAAAAAAAAGAAACACCATGCGATTTCCTTTCTTGGTCTCTCGTATAAACCAAAGACCCCAGTGATTGAAGAGTCTGCCGCAATTAGAGTTATTGAACATTTAATCAAAAAACATCCACGTCTCAAGATGTATGCTTACGATCCTCTTTCAAACATGATTGCAGGGAAGATGTTTGGAAAAAAAATTACGTGCGAGCGCAGTATGAAAGCGTGTCTTAACCGCTCTTCATTATGGATCATCACAACCCCTGAAGCGGAGTTTAAAACTATTCGTGCCGCGCATGCGACGCATGCGCCTGTCACTATCATTGATTCTTGGCGACTCCTTGATAGTAAGAAACTGGGCAAGAATATTTTGTACCACCAAATAGGAGTGTTTTTGAAGTGATGGCTACTATCCATCAAGTCTCAAATTTTTGGGATGTCCAACCCTGCAACAGTAAGGATTCTTTCCAGGGCGTTGGGACGCGAGAATATTTTGATGAGACCGAGGCACAAAAATATCGTGAAGAGCAACATATTCTGCCTTTTGCTGATTTTAGTCAATGGAAAGGAAAAAAAGTTTTAGAAATAGGTACCGGAATAGGCATTGATGCTATAAATTTTGCACGCGCAGGAGCTCTCTATACGGGAGTAGATTTGTCTGAGAAAAGTCTCGCTCTCTGTAAAGAACGTTTTAACGCCTATGGTCTCATCGGTCATTTTTATTGTGGGAATTCAGAAGAGCTAAGTCTTTTTGTTCCCGTTGAGTCCTACGATTGTATCTACTCGTTTGGAGTTATCCACCACACGCCACATCCAAAACGAGTTTTTGATGAATTAAAAAAGTATTGCTCTCCGACGACAGAATTACGAATTATGCTCTATGCAAAATGGTCGTGGAAAGTACTTCGCATTATCTTAGTACAGGGAAAAGGGGCGTTCTGGAGACGAGATGAGTTAGTGCGAAGAAATTCTGAAGCGCAAGCAAATTGTCCCGTGATCTACACCTACACGTTCAAAGAAGTGAGAGATTTAATGAAAGATTTTGAAATACTAGAAATTAAAAAAGAATACCTTTCGCTCTGGGGTACCGAAAAAGAATTTGTGTATGATCTCCCGCTCCTTATCCGCCGGTGGCTCGAACATCTCCTCGGTTGGAATATTTTGATAGTAGCGCGACGTAGTGACTCGTGACTTTTTTGCGGGCGAAGCGCTCTAAGAGGAGGGCACGGGCACGAGCCCCCATTTGTGTCCGTTGTGCATCATCTTTTTTAAGAGCTGTAATGTGTTGCACTAATTGTTGGGCATTCTCTGCCACGAGCCCTACGTTATTGCGTGTGAGAATAGTACCCAATTCTGTACCCTGCTCGGTAATGGCAATCACTGGTCGTCCTGCTGCAAGAGAGCTATAAAGTTTGCCGGGGAAGCCAAATTGTTCCATGCCTGATTTGAGGCTGACTATGTGACAATCGGCTGACGCAAGAAGGTAGCAGTAATCATGACTATCTACGTAATTCATAAAATCTACATTTGGTAATTTTTTTTGTCGCACTTTCTCTTGGAGCTGTTTTTTACTGCCTCCACTACCTACAAATAGAAAAATAATTTCTGCATCATTTTGCAATTTCTCCGCAGCCTCAATGATGGGGTCAAAATTTTGAAAGAGACCAATGTTACCCGAGTAGAGTACTACAAACTTTCCATAGTAACCACTTACGCGTGACCACGGGTTGTCCTTTGGGAGAGGAAAGATTTCTTCAGAATCTTCCCAATTACTAATAACACTGACTTTTTCTTTACAACAAGGATAATGGGCGACTGCGTACTCTTTCATAGATTCTCCGAGGACAATGATATGGTCAACGTATTGTAAACTTATCTCGTTGAGTCGACGCATTGCTCGAACAAGGAATGAGCGAGGAGTCAGCGCTTGGAGATGAACCGCAAGGTCAGGGTAAATATCTTGCCAAATATAGATTACGCGTTTTTTAAAAACTTTTTTAAGTATGGGGCTCAAGCCAATGGTTGTTGGTACGGTAGAGACAATAATGATAGTGTCTGCACTTTGGAGGAGCTTGGGGTGACAGAGAATTGCGAGGGGGAAGCTTAGGTAGTTGAGCAGTCTGCCCAGTTTTCGGTCCTTACTCACGTAGCCGTGGCGGATTCGTGTAATGGTAAGTGGGCTCCGGTATTGTGTGTAAGCGCTCCTCTGCTGTGTTTTGCCTGCAAGCACCGTGAGCTCTCTCCCGCTCGCGGCAAGATCGCGCGCAAGCTCCTCCATAACAAAGCCGGTCCCGGCAAAATCGGGGGGAAAGAATGGCGAGATGAGGAGAACTTTTTCTTTAGCTGCGGCCATAGATGAGGCGCTTAATGAGGATATTGAGGTAGCGAGACCCCTGCTGTACAAACTGTTGCCACTGGCCACTATTGAGCGCGTAGTCCAAACTTTTGTACACAAAGGGGTTTTTAAGGATGCCACTCACGCCCCCCACTAAACCATAGTGAGCTGCCGCTGTCCACATAAGGAGTCCAAGCTCCGCGCGCTGTTTAAGTGCGCGGAGCTTGGGCGCACTTCGTGGTGAGTTAAACACGCGATCTTGCACTAATTTTTTTGCGTGGTAAAAGCGCATAGCTGTTTTTGTAATGCCGCCCTCCTGGAGCCCCTCGCCCTCACGGTGGCGGTAACGCGCCACCGTGCCTGGCTCATAGTAGACGGGGAACTGTAGCCCCAGGCGCACCCACATTTCAAAGTCGGGACAGCTATCAATGCGCGCGTCGGCGTAGTAACCAACTTGCTCAAGGGCACTGCGGCGGATGAAGGAAGCTTGTGCCGGCGGCACGAGCTCAAGGCAGAGAACCTTTTCAAAATCGTAGGGGCGGGCAATAAAAGTTTCCAACGTTATGCCGTGTTCATCAATAATGTACTCATCACCATACACCGCGCCTGCGTCGGGGTGCTTAAGGAGTTGTGTAGAACCCCAAGAGCAGGCATGGGGGAGTAGGGCATCGTCGGCATTTAAGACGAGCAAGATCTCTCCCTGTGCACGCTGGATCACACGGTTGAGCCCGTCTGCTTGACCACGATCTTTTTCCGAAACGGTGCGAATCTTTTCCGGATAACACGCGGCGTACTCCTCCACAATCTCACGCGTGCCATCGGTAGAGGCGCTATCCTGTATGACGTGCTCTACCGAGGGATAGTTCTGCGCGAGCACGCTCTCAATGCACTCACGTATATAACGTGCACTGTTGTAGCAGGGGGTGATGATGGAAACAAGAGGGGAGCTATTCATACTAGGAGTTTTTCTAGTTCGGTTTCTTGGGGAATAGCGATAAAATTTTTACACGGAGTATTTCTAGTAGTCTCGTATGGAACAGGTAATCCCGTTTGTTCATCAAATATGTACCATGTGTATTCTAGATTTTTCATAAAATTAAAAATTTCAGAAGAAGTTGCATGTTGATGCTGGAGTGTTTGATCACAAATCTCTATAAGTATAATAGGGCGGAATTTTTTAATACTCACTGTGGATCCGCGCAAAATGGCGTATTCCGAGCCTTCTGCATCAATTTTCATGACGTCTACTTTTTTTATATCCCCTTTTTGCACGAGGCGATCGAGCGTTTCAGCTTTAACACTAGTTCGTTCTTTCTCATTCGTATCGTAAATAAAATGTCCCAGCGTATTGTGTCCGTCGTATTTATCCTCGGCTACGAGCAACTCTCTCTCCCCAGGTAAATCAGAGAGCGCGAATTCTAAGATTTTTACCGAAGAGGGAGGGAGAGTATTTAGTCGCACGTTTTGTGTTAGCTTAGTTATTTCTCGTGGGCTAGGTTCAATTGCGTAACTACACCCGTTTGGCCAAATATACGACGTGGCAAAAAGACTAAATAAACCATTATTCGCACCGATATCAACAAAATGCATTCCTGGTTTTAGTATACGAGAAAGAAAGTAGAACTCATTCGGCTCATAGGTGCCTTCAATATAGAGAGTACGCGAGAGCTCTGTATGAGTATTGAGCATGAGTTTAGTACCATACCAACGTATTATGATCTCGGATTCTGGCAGATCCATTAATTTTAACCATAATTGTTGCAAGCGCTGTCGATACCAATTTATTTTTTTTTCATTTTCCAACATCCCAACATACCATGTAGGGATGGGGCCCAAAGGACGAGGGCGATATACCCACTCGGCAATTCTCTGTAGGAGCGTCTTTTTTGAGGGATTTCCTATCTCGACAAGCAAACTCTGGGTAAGTACTCGATGTTTTGAGGCGATAAATATGCGCCGGAGATTGTGCCCATCCCGTTGATAACGAAAGTCATTTTTTTGGGGAAAAAGGAAATCCTTATGCGCGGGTGAGTTTAGCGGGCTGTATATATGCGCGAATCCATGATGGCGTAGCAAAGAGACAACCCACGCGGAGGTCGGTCGTGAGCCCATGCCATGGAGTGCCTGACTTGCTGTACCCGTCTCTTCCACATATCGTACCAGAGGTTCATCGTAGTCAGTCACACAGGTTTCTAAAAGAAGTATCTCTGTACAAGAATGTGCCATTTTTTCAATAACGAGCGCAGGATTCTCTGTGTGATACAGGAGCCCGTAGCAAAAAACAATATCAAAGGTTCCCAACGTCTCTATATCCTCTCTTTCTATGTCCACAAGTTCGTGTTTGAGTGTTGGATATTTTTGTCTCAACGCCTGAAGATTTTCTTCTCGTCCGTCGATACTTACCACATCGCATTTTCTTTCTACAAAAAATTGGGCGAGGTGTCCCACGCCGCAACCAACATCTAAGACCTTCTTTCCCTCAAGTGATAAATCAAGTGATTCTAAGTGTTTGAGACGTGCTTCGTTTATTATTAATGCTTCATTCGTATCAAACGTTTCGACGCCCTCTCGTTGGCTCGAGCTGTAGCGTTCCAAATCAAGTGGTCTCATGAGAGCTGTGCCGCAATCCAGTGGTAGGTTTTCTCTAACCCCTCGCGCAGTGGTCGCGTAGGCTTCCATCCCAAACTCTTGTGAATGAGCTCGTTGTGCGAAGTACGTCCACGGACGCCCAGAGGCCCCTCAATGTGTGTGATAGAGAGTTTTTTACCCGCAATATCCATAACCATCTCAGCCAGCTGATTTATGGAGACCATCTCCTCGGAGCCGATGTTTATTGGCCCTGTGAAGGAGGAGTCCATGAGCCGGTGCATACCCTCTAAACACTCATCAATGTAGAGGAATGAACGTGTCTGCTTGCCATCGCCCCACAGCTCAATACTGCTACCCTCCGGTGCCTCGGCCACCTTGCGGCAGATAGCGGCGGGCGCCTTCTCGCGCCCGCCGCGCCAAATACCATTGGGTCCAAATACATTATGAAAGCGCGCGATACGAACATCCATCCCGTAGTTTTTATTGAATGAAAGATAGAGTCGCTCGCTAAAAAGTTTTTCCCATCCGTACTCGCTATCAGGTGCGGCGGGGTAGGCGGAATCTTCGGAGCATTTTGGATTATCTGGATCATCTTGGTTGTGTTTTGCGTAAACACATGCTGATGAGGAATAAAAAAGTTTTCGTACAGCCATCTCTTGCCCCCGCCGAGCTATATTAGTGTTGATCGCTACGGAATTATGCATGATATCGGCATCGTGTTCTCCGGTGAAAATATAGCCTGCGCCACCCATATCCGCGGCGAGTTGATACACCTCATCAAAGGGTTGATCCAGTATATTTTTTACGAACATCTGATCTCGGAGGTCTCCTTGAATGAATTCGTCAGCGTCACTTGATGAAAATTCGGGAACTTGCATGTCAACACCACGCACCCACCGCCCTTCTTTTTTGAGTTGTGTTGTAAGGTGATTGCCGATGAATCCTCCCGCACCACATATTAAGGCCCGTTTCATCTTCATGTTTGTGTAATTGGTTGTATGGTGCGAGTGTAACACAAATTGAAAAAAGATGAAAAACGTGCTATATACGAAGAGTGCAAACAACTGTCATTAGGCCTCGCTATACCGTGCTCCTCCGCGATTTACGGGAGCTCTGGGAGTACCATGAGCTCCTCTACTTTTTTATTTGGAAGGAGCTCAAGATTCGTTATAAACAGACCGCGATTGGTGTCGTGTGGGCTATTTTTCAACCGTTCGTGACCATGGTGGTTTTTAGCGTCTTTTTTGGTGCGCTCGTGGGTGTCCCCTCCGATGGAGTACCGTACCCAATCTTTGTGTACGCAGGCCTCCTTTATTGGCAATTTTTTTCTTCCTCGCTTTCACAGGTGAGTAATAGTTTAGTTGGCAACCAAGCGCTTCTTACGAAGGTCTATTTCCCTCGTCTTTTGTTGCCGATTTCAGCTGTCGCCATTAATCTCGTTGATTTCTTTGTTGCGAGCATTATCCTCATTGGTATGATGGTGTATTACCGTTTTATCCCGCTTGCAGTTGGCATTCTCACGTTTCCATTACTACTCCTCCTTACCTTTTCGTTTGCTGTTGGTACAGGGCTCTTACTTGCCGCAGTGAATGTTAAATATCGTGATGTTAAATATGTCCTTCCGTTTTTTATTCAGATTCTTATGTTTTTGACTCCCGTTATTTACCCACCCAGTATTTTAGGAAAATATTCATGGCTACTCGCGCTCAATCCGCTTACTGGCATTATCAAAGTTGCTCGATCCACGCTTTTTGGGACGCCGCCAATCAATTGGATGCTCCTCCTCTTTTCGGGAATCGTGACTCTTGCCATGTTGCTCATCGGTGTTTGGTATTTTAAGAAAACGGAGCGTACTTTTGCTGATCTCATATGAGTAAAGCTGCGATAGAAGTGAAGAATATTGGCAAGACGTATATGGTTGTTCATACCTTTGAGCAGTACCAAACGTTACGAGATAGTCTTGGGCGTATTTTACGGAATCCCTTTCGGGCGCTCTGGAAGTATATGCGTCACGCTGTTATACCAAACGAAGAGGAACATTTTTGGGCGCTCCGAGACGTCTCTTTTTCTGTAGAGCGGGGGGAAATTTTCGGCATCATTGGTGCTAATGGTGCTGGAAAATCAACGCTCCTTAAAATTCTCAACCGCATCACGCCACCTTCCGAAGGTGAGGCAATCTTGCGAGGTAGCGTCTCCTCTCTTCTTGAGGTGGGGACAGGTTTTCATCCTGAACTGACGGGTAGAGAAAATGTTTTTTTTAGCGGTGCCATTATGGGGATGAGGAGACAAGAAATCATACGAAAGTTTGATGACATTGTTGCTTTTGCTGACATTGGACGTTTCCTTGATACTCCAGTAAAACGTTACTCATCTGGTATGCAGGTTCGTCTGGCATTCTCTGTTGCCGCACACATGGAGCCAGACATCCTTCTCGTTGATGAAGTCCTTGCGGTTGGCGATGCTTCGTTTCAGCGACGTTGTTTAGAAAAAATACGCGAAGTTTCGACACACAATAAGCGTACCATCCTTTTTGTGAGTCACAATCTTGCTGCCGTATCCGCACTCTGTAATCGCTGTATGTATCTCAAGGGCGGACGTGTTCATATGATTGGATCAACCGCAGAAGTGGTGGCGGCGTATCTTGATAATCAATCAAATAATCATTCTTCCGCCACACTTTCTTTTCCTCGCCACACTTCTTCCAAACCTTCTTTTCGTCTGATTGAAGTGTCTAATAACGCAGGTGTTGTGACTAACGAGATAGATGCGGGGCATCCCTTCTCTATTACCGTGGAGTATGAGGCGACAACCACAAATGCTCCGTGTTGGGTTGCTATGACGTGCGCGCATGAGGACGGAACGACTATCTACACAAGTGCTGATGTTGATAAATATAGTAATTCTGAGTTGCTAACCCAACGTAAAGCAGGCATATACCGTTCTACCTTTACCTTTCCTGCGTCTTTTTCACTTTCACTCAATGAGGGGAGTTACCAGATTCGCTTTCGACTCACACACGATCCGACCACTGATACTGCACTTACGATCCATATTAAAAATGATGCACGTCGCTTTAACATCTACCCCGGAGTACTTCTTGTTGGGGGATCTTGGTCAACCCAGTATCTTGGAGTAGAATAGCAAAGCTATGAAAAACAAATATATAGGAATAATCACTGTCCGTCTCTCGTCTTCTCGTCTACCACAAAAGGCCTTGCTGCCGCTGGCGGGGAAGCGTGTGATTGACCATGTGATCGAACGTGCAAAATTAAGTCTTAATGGAGGGCTCTCTCACGTAGTTGTCTGTACTTCAGTTGAACCGGAGGATGACCTCCTTGAAAAAATCGCTCAAGAACACAAAGTGGACTGCTTCCGTGGGAGTCTCTCGGACAAAATAGATCGCTGGCGTGGGGCGGCCGAAAAATTTAATGCAGATTATATTGTAACTATTGATGGAGACGATCTTTTTTGTGATCCAGAGTTAATCTCCCTCGCTATTGCGCAAATTGAAAAGAGTGGTGCTGACATCGTGACTGCCGATACCCCAGAGTATGCTTGTGGAGCATTTACCCACGCCATTTCCACAGCTGCTATCAAAAAGATTTGTGAGGTAAAAAATACTTCTAACACGGAAATGACCAAGCCCTACCTCATTGAAAGTGGTTTATTTAAAGTAGAATTGTTAGAGACGGACGCAGTATTTAAGGACCCAAAAGTACGTCTTACCCTTGATTATCCCGAGGATTATGATTTCTTCAAAAAAGTTTTTGAAGAAATGAAGATGGAAAATAATGTTGTTCCATTGTGTGACATTTTACATTTTTTGAACGCAAGACCAGATGTTGTGGCAATTAATTTCTCTCGGCAACAAGATTTTGCACAAAACCAAAAACGATTAGAAAAACTGGAGTTAAAAAAATAATTATGAAGAAAGAAATTCTTAAAAAAACAGCAAATAGCTGGAGGTTTGAGGGGAATGAGATCAAATATGTTAGCGAGGTCTTAAATTCAGGATTCGGAAGTTCAACATCAGGAAATATGAACCAGCGTTACGAAGTGGCATTTGCAAAAAGATTTGGAATAAAATTTGCTATCACCTCAAATTCTGGCACCTCTACCTTACACCAAGCGCTTATGGCTTTTGGTGTAGGCCCTGGGGACGAGGTTATTGTGCCGGCACTTACTGTCGTGATGTGCGGGTATGCAGTGATCCATGCAGGAGCGCGCCCTGTTTTTGCAGATGTCTTATCCGACACCTTCCTCATTGATCCAACAGATATTGAAAAGAAAATAACAAAACGTACAAAGGCGATTATGGCGGTACACATGTACGGCCAAGTCTGTGATATGGAAAAGATAATGAAGATCGCCAAGAAACATAACCTCTATGTACTAGAAGATTGTGCGCAATGCTATCTTGGTACAGATAGTAAGGGGAGACTTGCCGGTACCATTGGACACGTGGGGAGTTTTAGTACCGAAAATTCAAAGCACATATCCACGGGGGATGGGGGAATGCTCATCACTAATGATGAGGTACTCGCGGAACGAATGAGGAAATTTGGAGGGATGGGCTTTAAGAACATTCGCGCGCTTAATGGCCAGGTGCGGAAGAACAAAGATACCTTCCAAGATCCAAAATACTTGCGACACGATACCTTTGGATATAACTACAGACTCCCAGAAGTGGCTGCGGCTATTGGTCTCGCGCAAGTTGAACGAATGGATTTTATCGTGAGAAAAAGAGAGAAAGTTATGGAAAAGTATCGAAAAGCTCTTGTCGGGTGCGACTACCTCGTACCACAGAGGATCCCTAATGGCTTCCGTAATACCTGCTGGACCTTCGCGCTACGTTTTGAGGGAGAGAAGAAGGGAATCAGTTGGTATGATTTTCGTAAGAAATTTATGGAATACGGTGGCGATGGAATCTACTCTGCATGGGCCTTGGTGTATAACGAACCAATTATGCAACTGATTCATAAACAGGGCAGATTTTTCCCAGATCTTCCTAACCAAGCAAAACACTTCAAGGGGTACCTGAAGGGTGTCCATTGTCCGAATGCGGAAAAACTCCAACCTAAGATAATGCAATTCACTGCAAATCAAGGAATTGAAAAAGATATGGACACACAAATCAACGC
>CAYITB010000007.1:0-11756 GCA_964366155.1 uncultured Candidatus Saccharibacteria bacterium | reverse complement strand
CCTTTAGATGAGATACGAGAATTTTTAAATGTAAATACGGTGAGTCTTTTCAGTATTTCTAGACAATTTATAAAGAACAATAAAGGGGGTGTTATCATCACTGTCGGCTCAATTTATGGGACACGTGCGCCAAAACACCATATCTATAAAGATTTTGTCAAACACATAGGGTATTCTATTTCTAAGGCGGGAATGACAATGATGTCAAAGTACCTTGCTACCTACTACGCACCTCATTTTAGAATCAACACGGTTGTTTTGGGGGGTATCGCTGATCCTAAACAGGAGGCTTCATTTGTAAAAAATTATAGTGATAATACTCCACTCAAAAGGCTCATGGATATTGGGGAGATAATCCCCGTATTTGAATTATTATTAAACAAAAAATCTACTTCTATTACAGGAACTGAGATATATGTTGATGGGGGATGGACTGCATGGTAGAGTATTTTTTCTATGAAAGAAATAAAGATTGGCAATAGAACAATATCTAAATCTGAACCGATCTATATCATCGCAGAGATCGGGCTTAACCATCAAGGAGATGTAACCATCGCAAAGACTCTCATTGATGAAGCCGTTAAAGCGGGGGCAGATTGCGTAAAGTTCCAAAAGCGTTCACTCAAAAAATTATATGCTGATCCAGTATTGAACTCATTATCCCAGCAGGAACACGGAGTTCATTACACGCTACACCACATTGTTAAGACCGAGCTTTCCGAGGATGATATGACTGCCCTCTATGAGTACGCAAAAGTAAAGAACATCGATTTTCTCTGTACTCCTTGGGATACGGATAGTCTCCACTTTTTAGAGAAGCTTGGCGTGAATGCCTTTAAGATTGCTTCTGCCGACATGTATAATCTCAAGCTTATCGGACAAGCTGCAGGATTTAGGAAGCCACTTATTATTTCAACAGGAATGTCTTTTGTTTCAGAAATCGAGCAACTGGTGCAATTCCTAAATAAAATTAATGCTTCCTACGCACTCCTTCATTGTAATAGTACCTATCCAGCGCCCTATCATGATATCAATCTGAATTTTATTAAGACACTTCGTGAGAAGTTTGACTGCCCAGTGGGATACTCGGGTCATGAGGCTGGCGTCTCTGTATCTCTTGCCGCGGCTGCCCTTGGCGCACGGATTATAGAAAAGCATATCACCTTGGACAGGTTACAAGAAGGTCCTGACCATCGGGCGAGTTTGCTTCCCGAAGAGTTTACTGAGCTTGTACAGCAAATTCGCACTGTAGAGACAAGTCTTGGTGATGACACCCGCTTTCCCTCACGGGGTGAGTACCTTAATCGTGAGACACTTTCAAAAAGCCTTGTCGCGGCGCGAGACCTTAAGAAGGGGACTGTCCTCACTTATGAAGATATTGAACTCAAGAGCCCCGGGAAAGGAACTAATCCTCTTAAACTAGATCTTTTTGTAGGAAAAACCCTTGCGAAGCGCGACCTTAAAAAAGACGACTATTTATTGGAATCGGACGTGCATCTCAATGAGCACGATATTCCTGTCATTGGAGCAGGGAAGCGTAACTGGGGAGTGGTAGCGCGGATGGGGGATATTGATACTATGATAAAGTGCGGCTCTGATTTTATCGAGATTCATCTCACTGACTCTGATATCAATGAAAATAAAAAATATACAGGTAACTACCCTGTTGATCTTGTCGTTCACGGGCCTGAATATAATGGAGATTTACTCCTTAATCTCTCAAGCACAGATTCTACCGTCAGACAAAAATCTATAGAATTTTTTAACAAGGCTCTCTCTCACGCACGAGAGCTCAAACAACTATTCCGTAACAAAAATGAGCGCGTCAAGTTCATTGTTCATCCCGGAGGTATGGATATTAGCAAACCACGGATAGATCTTATTGATGTCCATAATAAAAATTTTCTCGCTTCGCTTAAACAACTTAACGTTGATGGTTTTGAATTACTTCTTGAGAATATGCCGACGTGCGCATGGTATTTTGGTGGACAACAGTATCAGTCAAATTTTATGGACGCAAAAGAGATCCGAGATTTTGCCACGGCGCATGGGTATGGAGTGACTTTTGACACTTCCCATGCGGCACTCTATTGTAATTATTTCAAAAAAGATTTGTTAGACTATGCTGAGACTATCCTTCCACTCGTTCGTTATTTCCATATTTCTGATGCCGCACGACTTAACGGGGAGGGATTACAAATTGGTGATGGAACAATAGACTTCCGTGCACTCCTTAAAAAAATGGAATCTAACGATGCCTGGTATTTGCCAGAAATTTGGCAAGGACATAAGTTTGGAGGTGAGGGCTATCTTAGGGCGATAAAAAAATTACGGGAGTTTAACCCAAACTTCTAGAGGGATGAACATCGCTAAATATAAAGGCCTCAATACTCATCGTCAAAATTATGAATACGTTGGTTTTCCTTATAATTGGGAATACCAAGGAGCTCAAGGAAATCGACGGAAGGTAGTCTTTCTTGGTAATGATTTTAGAAACATGCCATACGCTGATATGGCTGAGTATGTACGACTAACTAACCTCTGTCTAAATTATGTCAGGGAACATTGTAAGGGGCTGATACTCTATTACAAACCGCATCCCGCCGAGACGGATGAGTTCACGATGCTTAATTTAGAAGGCTTTGAACTTATTAAAGAGAAAAATAATGCGGAAATTTTTCTCTATCAAAATCGTGATGATATTAAATATGTATTTTCAGCAAGTTCATGGGCTTCTGCTGTTGCCTTCAGTTTTGGTATATCTTCCTATGTTTTTCTTGAGATTTTTCGTGATTGTGTAGGAAGTGTCTCAACTGATTTCTACAGAAAATTATATTTTTTTGAGTTACCAGAGAGCTTTTTTATAGATTCACTTGATTGTGCATTTGTAGAAAATGAACATTCTTCTGTTGTTGTACAAATACCGAAGAGTTTCCATACTATTCTTTCCAGAAATCCAAAAACAATCTGGTTTATTATGAGTGATATTAGTTTTTCTGCCACTGCTGTTGCGCTTGCTCTTCATATTAAAAAGGAGAATCCAACCCAACGTTTAACACTTGTTATCTCTAAGCACCTCCGGTGGAACCTTATTGATGTTGACTTTCTTACCTCACATTTTAATGAGGTCATCACGCTCCCGCGCTTTTTTTATTCTCTGCGGCCATCACGGTTATATCACACGATCGCTCTCGCTCTACAGATACGCAGGATCAAAACTGATCCGAGCGATATTATTTTCGGCTTTTCTGGATTTGAGCTTGTTGAGAACGCATTCCTTTCCTACCACGCGCATAACTATCGTGTCTCGTTCCTTAATAACCGTGATCTCGCTATCTATTACGAGACTGACCGATACCCGTTTTTCATAGAACATCCTTTCAAGTGGACGAAGGCAAGCTTTTTCCAAAATAAGATCCTTGAGCCATTATTACGTCTGAATCGGACGATCTTTGTCGAGAATACACAGGAGAATATTCTTATTCTTGTCCGCTACCAAAAGCCAGTCAATGAGGTCTATAATCAGGTGTACGTCCTCTCTATGCCAGGGACGAGGGACGCTGAATGAACACAATCCACGAACATCCTATCACCATCTGTTATTTTGGTATTTTTGATCCAGAGTACAGTCGTAATCGAGTTTTTATTAAAGGACTCAAAAAACAAGGAGTAAATGTCCTTCTCTGTGTAAGTCATAAACGGGGAGTGTTTAAGTATTTTGATCTTATACGGAAACATTGGTCACTTCGAGGTCGTTATGATGTTATGGTTGTGGGATATCCTGGTCAGCAATCAGTAATTCTTGCCCGTCTGCTGACTCGGAAGCCTATTATTTTTGATGCGCTGGTGTCTTTGTATGACTCAATGGTAGATGACCGTGCGGTGATTGCTCGGAGGAGTATACGTGCTTATTACTACTGGTTTATTGATTATTTCTCGTGCTACCTTGCTGATAAGGTTCTTGTGGATACTGATGCCCATAAGGAATATTTTATCCACACTTTTTATCTCCACGAGAAAAAAATAGGACGCATTTTTATTGGTTCTGATGATGAAGAGATATATCCACTCCCTGTTCATCCAGAGAGTTCCATCTTTAAAGTACATTTTCATGGATGTTTTAATCCTCTCCAGGGTGTCGAGGTTATCATTAAAGCCGCTAAAATCCTTGAACACGAGTCTATTAAATTTACTCTTATCGGGACGGGGCAGACATTTGATTCTGTCTTCGCGCTCTCGGAAAGTCTAAATCTTCAGAATATCTCTTTCTTTAACCGTGTTCCCTATAGCAAGTTAAAAGAGTACCTTGCCGAGGCCGATGTCTCGTTAGGCATTTTTGGCATAACCAACAAAGCTCTTCGTGTGATACCAAATAAAGTATATGAAGCTCTCGCCTCCCGCACCCCCATAATTACTGGGAGGACAGCGGGGATTACCGAATTACTTACTGACAGAGAAAATGTGCTACTCTGCGAAATGGGAAATGGAGAGGATTTAGCCAATAAAATTCAAGAACTTCGTTGCAACCCAGCTCTCTGTGTAAGTCTCGCTAAACAAGGATATGAACTATTTACAACAACGTTAACTCCTCTTGTATTGAGTAAACAATTACTCTCAATCATCAACTCACTCGTGTATGATAAATCAAAGTCCTAAAACTACTTGTTACTTATGTGGTTCTATAGACTCACGAACTCTCTTTTTAGGGCGAGACCGATTACATAGAGTTGATGATGCTCTTTTCCAGATCTATCGCTGTGATCGTTGTAGCTTAGTTTTCCTCTCGCCTCAACCGACAGAAGAAGAACTGAAAAAGTATTATCCTGAAGATTATGGGCCATATCACACCGAATCTTCCGTCTTAAAATACGGAACTCTCTCGCGGGTGCTTAAAAAAATATTCCTCCTCTTTTCCCAGAAAAAACGCGAGACTTCCCCAGATACAAGCAGTGCGAGTTTCCTTGATTTTGGGTGTGGTGGGGGAGCACACCTAGAGCGTATGCGAGCATTCCATCCCCACTGGGAGTTCTGCGGATTTGATACAAGTGAACATGCGTGCGTCTCTGCTCGCGGGAAAGGGTTTACGATCGCTACCGGTGATATTGAAACGGCGCTCGGTATGTTTAAGGGACACTTCGATGTTATCCATATGGGTCATGTTGTTGAACATCTCCCTAATCCTCGGGCTACACTATCATTCCTTCGAACTTTGCTAAAACCTGGTGGCGAGCTACGTATGAGTACTCCTAACGTAAATAGTCTTGCGGCAAAACTTTTCCGTACTTACTGGTTTGCGTTAGATACTCCACGGCATCTTTTTTTATTTTCTCCGAGAACAATATCTCGCTTGTTATCAGAGGTGGGTTTTGTTACTACTACGATAGAGTGCACACGAGACATGGGGGTAGAGATACGAAGTATAAATTATTTATTTGAACGTTCTGACATGCGGATCCCTTTTGTTTTATGGCACATAGCGAGAATGCTACTTAGCCCAATAGGAATACTCCTTGCTACCTTTAAAAAGAGTAGTGTTATGAGTATTACGGCACATGCCTAATATTCCTATGTGCTACACACTAGAATGCGTGTAGTTTTTATGCTAGAGTAGACAGTATGAACATAAGTAATTGGTACCGACGTTTTCTCATAGGGGGGCTCTACGCGCTTCTTTTTATTCCACTCATTGTTTCTAATTCTCTCTTTTTTCCGTTTATTACGGGTAAGAATTTCGCGTTTCGTATCATCATTGAGATCTTAACTGCGCTGTGGCTCCTTGCCTGTCTCCAAGAGCCACGCATGCGACCTCGGCGCGGAATTATTTTATGGGCTATCTCTGGACTTACACTTGCTGTGCTTATTTCAACAGCGGTAAGCATTGATTCGTACCGTAGTTTCTGGTCAAATTTTGAACGCATGGAAGGTGCCATTACATATGTTCACCTTTTCCTCTATTTTATTGTTCTCGTCAGTACACTCTCAAGTATAAAAATGTGGAGACGATTCTGGCAGATTAATCTTGTTGCGAGTATGAGCGTGTCGGCAATCGCTCTCGCTCAAATTTCTGGATTCTATGCTATTCATCAAGGAAGTGTTCGTCTTGACGCCACGCTCGGGAATTCAGCCTATCTGGCGGTCTATATGCTCTTTGGTTTTTTCTACACAGCATTACTATGGGTGAACGCAACACGAGAGAGCGCTCGTCGTTACTGGTATCCACTCTGTGCACTGATTCAACTCTTTGTACTCTATAAGACCGCAACACGTGGCGCTATCCTCGGAGTTTTGCTCGGTCTTTTTGTGACGAGTATACTCATTTGGTTCCGCGGGAAAGAATATCCCATTGCGCGGCGTGTTGCAGGGGTCAGTATCGCTGTGGTCCTTTTTGTTGTGGGAATATTTTTTGTAGTGCGTAATACCTCATTTGTACAGACGAGCCCTGTATTATCGCGATTTGCGGCGATCTCTCTCTCTGAACGTACCACAGAGTCCCGTCTCATTATTTGGCGCATGAGTCTTAAGGGTTTTACTGAACATCCTCTGTTTGGATGGGGCCCGGAGAATTATAGTGTTGTGTTTAACAAGTACTACGATCCTCATTTGTGGCGGCAAGAGCCGTGGTTTGATCGCTCACATAATGTTCTTATCGACTGGCTTGTAATGACTGGCTTGGTTGGAGCATTCTTCTATGTGAGTTTATATGGAACTGGTCTCGCGCGACTCTGGTCAAAAAAGACACCTTTTTCATTTCCAGAACAGGCCATTCTTACAGGACTTCTTTGCGCGTATTTATTTCAAAATTTATTTGTCTTCGACAATCTTATCAGTCTCATTCTCTTTATTGCAACATTGGGCTATATCCATGTCCGAGCGTCAGAAGCGTCTATTCCTATTGAATATCCTACGCGCCGAATTGTTGTTCCTCTGTGGGGTAAAGGACTTGTTGTTATCTTAACTGTCAGTGTTCTCTATTACGCGAATGTACGATCGTTGATTGCATCTATGAACTTAATCCAAGCACTAACTCCACAAAAAGGAGGGATAACAGTAAATATTGCTACTTTCAAAAAAATTTTTGATAGTGATACTTTTGCAAATTCAGAAGCTTCACTTCAACTTATATCTCTAGCACAAAATGTTCTTTCCGAGCCAACGATCCCGACTGAATTCAAGCAATCCTTTTCTCAATTTACTACTACTACAATTGAGAATGAAATTGAACGTCATCCAACAGATGCGCGTCCGATTTTCATTTATGGAACTTTTCTTTCTCGTGGTGGACAAGCGCAACGGGCAGAAACATACCTCAATAAAGCGCTTCTTTTATCACCACAAAAACAAGGTATCTTTTTTGAAATTGCTGCTATCAAATTGACTACAGGACACACTACAGAAGGACTCGCGTTACTTAAAAAAGTTTTTGACTCAGATCCAAATTATATAGAGGCACGCAAAATGTATGCGCTTGCGGCAATTACCACAGGCAATCCGAAGCTTGCAAATACGCTCATGGCTGAAGCGTATGGTACTAAAGCGGTCCCAGATCGGCGTTTTGCGATTTGGTATGCAAGTCAAAAGGATTATAAGCGCGCGGCTGAATCGTTAGAAAATATGCTCCAAGAGAATGAGAAATTAAGTGATGATGACATGTTCCTGCTCGCAGGACTCTCGGTATATGCTGGTAAGAGTGATCGGGCTCTGACTGTTTTGGAAATACTCAAAGCAAAAGCAGAATCAGCGGCTACTAGAACAAAAGCAGAACAATTAAGTAGCGCGATTAAATCTGGAATTAATCCATTTACTCTTGAGTAGAGAGACGTGCACTTGACGAAATATTTCTTTTTGACTATACTTCTTACTGTGAGTGCTCATAAAGTGGTGAGTACCAAACGAACATCTGCGTAAAGCCCCATTCGCTTCGGCGAACAGGGGTTTTACGTTTCTATCGCCTTTGCTATACTTTGTTGCAAAGGTACACACACGTGGTCGGCGACAGCACTCGCAAAGATGTTTGTTGGAGTTCGCCCTCGCCGACCACGTGTGTGTATTTTTTTTTGCGCAAAAGTTATCCACACAATTCTATAAAAAAAATTTTTTTGCGCACGCATTCGCACTATAATTAAACAAGCGAGCGGAAAAAGGTCGAACCGCAATACCATCGTTACTAAGAAATAAAAAATACTATGGCAAAGAAAAGAAAGGCTGCTAAGAAGTCAACAAAGAAGGCAGCAAAAAAGAAGACATCAAAGCGCAAGAAGAGATAGTTTTCACTTAGGCTATCACTACAAATAAAATTCTTTCCGCTTCGGCGGAAGGAATTTTATTTTTGGTGGGGAGAGTGGTAGTATGGAGTGCCATGAGTATACTTGAACAGGTTTTTGGGTCTCGTTCCGAGCGCACGGTGCGCTCCTTGACTCCTTTAGTGGCTCAAATTAACGCTCTTGAGGAGAACTATCGGGAACTCTTGCCGTCTGGACTTACAGAAACGGGTCTCTCTCTCCGCGCTCGCGTACGCGGCGGAGAACCACTCGATACGCTTTTGCCAGAAAGCTTTGCGCTCGTGCGCGAAGCGGCGCGGCGCACGCTCGGCGAGCGACATTACGATGTGCAACTTATGGGAGGCATCCTCCTCCACCGCGGGGGTATCGTAGAGATGAAGACGGGAGAAGGTAAGACACTCGTTGCAACACTACCGGTATTTTTAAATGCGCTCACCGGCCGCGGAGTGCATGTGGTGACGGTGAACGACTACCTCTCTCGCCGTGACGCGGTGTGGATGGGGCAAGTGTATGCACTCCTCGGTATGAGCGTGGGTATCTTAAATCACAGCGTCTCATTCCGCTACAATCCAAAAACTCTTGATAATTCCCTTGATTCTGCGCGTGACGAAACGGGGTCTTTCCATATTGTGCATGAATTTTTAACACCGTGCGAAAAGCGTGAGGCATACGAGTGCGACATTACCTATGGTACCAACAATGAGTTTGGCTTTGACTATCTGCGAGACAATATTGCCTATCGTCCCGATCAGCTTGTACAGCGTGAACATACCTATGCGATCGTTGACGAGATAGACTCTATCCTCATTGACGAAGCGCGAACGCCGCTTATTATTTCAGCACAAACGGCGGAATCAGAGGAGCTCTACCACACCTTTGCGCGTATGGCGCGCGAGTTTGTCGTGGGAGAAGATTATACGATAGATGAGAAGGCAAAAACAATTTTGACGACTGACGCGGGTATTACTAAGGCAGAAAAAATCCTCGGGGTAGGTGATATATACACGGAGAAGGGGATGAAATATGTCCACCACCTTGAGACAGCACTCCGTGCGCGAGCGCTCTTTGAGCGCGACAAGGAGTATGTGGTGAATCCGTCAGCTGACGGAGGGCAGGTTATCATTGTTGATGAGTTTACGGGGCGGCTCCAGCCGGGGCGGCGTTGGTCGGAGGGACTCCATCAGGCTATTGAGGCAAAAGAGGGGGTTACGGTTGAGCGTGAGAGCCGCACCGTGGCCTCAATCACGTATCAAAACTACTTTCGAATGTATGAAAAGCTCTCGGGTATGACGGGGACGGCACTCACCAGTGCGGAGGAATTCCATAAAGTATACGGGCGCGAGGTCACCGCGATTCCCTCCAATGTACCCAGCCGGCGAAGCGATAAGTCTGATCTTATTTTTAAAACAGAGCAGGGTAAATTTACTGCCGTTGCGCGTGCGGTAAAAGCGCTCCATGAGAAGGGGCAACCGGTGCTTGTCGGCACCGCGTCCATTGAAAAGAACGAGGTGCTCTCGGCGTACTTTACGCGCGCAGGAGTGCCTCACCAAGTGCTCAATGCAAAAAATCACGAAAAAGAGGGTGAAATTATTTCTGACGCGGGAAAGCGGGGGAGCGTAGTGATTGCTACCAATATGGCAGGACGCGGAGTGGACATTAAACTAGGAGGTGCTCTAGCCACACAAGAAGAGCGTGAAGCGGTGCGCACGCTCGGGGGACTCTATGTGATCGGTACCGAGCGACACGAGGCGCGCCGCATTGATAACCAGCTCCGTGGGCGCTCGGGCCGCCAAGGGGACCCTGGGGAAACACAATTTTACATATCGCTGGAAGATGATCTCGCGCGGGTGTTTGGTCCTGGTCGTGAGCGCATCAAGGCGATCTACGAGCGCTTTGGTGTTGCTGAAGATGAGCCTATAGAGGCATCCATCATCTCGCGCATTATTGAGAATGCGCAGAGTAAAATTGAGGGGCTCAACTTTGACGCGCGCAAGCATGTGCTGGAATACGACGACGTGATGAGCCACCAGCGCACTATTATGTATGAGCGCCGCCGTGCACTCTTAGTGGGTAAAGAAGAAGATCTTAACTCTTTTGTTGAGCGGCTCTCTGAATACGCAGGAAGTACAGGGGAAGCAGGGCGTACTATTGAGACAATACAAAAAAAAGATGCCGAGTTGGGACATGAACTTTTCCTCCAAGCGGTGCGCCAACTTGCACTCCAGACCATAGACACCCTTTGGGTGGAGCACTTGGAAGCAATGGACTATCTCCGTGGCTCGGTCTCGCTCCGTGCCTATGGTCAGCGTGATCCCTTGATTGAGTATAAACGCGAGGGGCTACGGCTCTTTAAAGATCTAGAAGAGGCGGTCTTTAATAACATCTTAAATCTCCTCCCGCACGTTGCTCCCGCACCAGAATCAACGCTCCAAACTATTGGTCCTACTGTGGAATCAGGAGAGCAGGATAAGGTGGGCTTGCCTCGCCGAAGCTCCGACTTTGGAGGAGCGAAGGTGGGTCGCAATGACCCCTGTCCGTGCGGAAGTGGCAAAAAATACAAAAAATGCCATGGCGCGGCTTGATTTTTTGGAAAAAAAGTGTATATTTAACATATGATCAGTGATTTTATTGCAAGAAAACTCAAATTTGCTCGCTATAAACTCCTTAAAGACGGAATGTATTTTGGAGAAATTCCAGGGATCAAAGGAGTGTGGGCGCACGCAAAAAATTTAGAAGATTGCCGAGATGAATTAAAAGAAGTATTAGAAGATTGGTTGTTATTAAAAGTGAGAGATCGAGAAAAAGTTCCTGGTTTTGAAATCAAAGTAGACCAACGTAAATTAGTACGGCATGCCTAAGAGCATCTCGTGGCGACATTTAGTTGAGCGCTTTAGAAAGCTTGGATTCAGTGGCCCCTACTCTGGAGGGCGGCACCTTTTTATGATAAAAGAGAAACTCAAAGTTCGTATCCCTAATCCTCACCGCGGTGATATTTCTCAACACCTACTAAGCGAGATACTACGTCAAGCAGGTATTTCTCCATCTCGATGGAGTGGGGACTAGAAAAACCCATAGATGAGACCTTTGTATAAAAATATACCTTAAAATCAGATGCTCAGATTCTATTTTTTTCGTATATGCGGAAATTCTAGACAAAATTCAATGCATAAAGAAAAAGCCAGGTGTCCGTAGACATCTGGCTGGGGTGTCAGTCTCCGAGCTTTTGGCTCCTGTAGGCGTCCCACAAACGCCTCGTTTTTCGGCCAATGGCCTACACTGACGTTGCGTGCATTTTATTCCTGCATCAATAATTGTCAATACCATAATTTCACGATCGTAGAATTATGGATATTTACACATCAGGCAGACGTCTGTATACTAGTGCTATGAATGAATCAAAAAACAATCTTTTTGTGCCGGCAGCCATTATTATTGCGGGAGCGCTCATTGCGGCGGGTATCTACTTTGGGGGCGGGA
>CAYITB010000006.1:0-22665 GCA_964366155.1 uncultured Candidatus Saccharibacteria bacterium | reverse complement strand
AAATCACTCTTGAGTATCGCTCACCGTGTTTACGTACTTGATAAAGGTAAGGTCTATACCGAGGGGGATCCCCAACAATTAATCCATAGTGGTGTCTTAGAGAAGATCTTTTTAGGGCACTAGCGGGATATTGAGTAAAAGATTTAAGTATGATACTCTCTCTTAGGATTAAAAAGAGTTAGATCATGAGTGATATTCTCTCAAAACAATTTGTCGCGGTCAGAGCAGTTATAGAAAAGGGCGGCAAAGTCCTTCTCATTAGAGAAGCAAAGTCATACGAAGGAGGGAGTAAAAAAGGGGAGTATGATTTCCCTGGAGGAAAGATCAAGCTAGGAGAACGATTCACCGATGCTATCCGGAGGGAAGTTCTTGAAGAAGTTGGTTTACAGGTACAGATTGGAGCACCTTTCTATGTTGACGAGTGGAGACCTGTTGTTCGCGGGGAACAAATCCAAATTATCGGAATCTTCTTTCTTTGCCAACATCTTTTGTCAGAAGAGGTTGCATTAAGTCCAGATCATGATAAGTATCTCTGGGCCAGTCCCGCCGAAGCCTTGCAATTACCTCTTATAAAAGAGACTGCTCAAGCGATAGAAGAATTGCTTAATCAGAAAAAGCTATTGTAGAAATGCAATAGCTTTTTGTGTAAAAAGTCTAAATGTTGTATAATCGGGGTTATTAGGTAATACTATTTTTGTATGAAAAATATGCCAATTCTTAAGTGGGCACTCGTGGTGGCTATTGTGGTGGTGCTTAATCTTTTCTTTAACTACAGCATTTTTTTGGTCTATAAAACACCAAAGTCGGAGGATTTTTGCAAACAGGAACAGGTGCAAAAAATACCACAAAATCAAGCCGAGTGTGTAGCCGTGGGCGGTCAGTGGACCAGTGACCCTTCTCGCGCGTATGAAAAACCAATTCCCGCGGGAGTCAGCGTACCTGCCGGCTATTGCAATACGCAGTTTACCTGCCAAAAAGAGTTTGACGCGGTGAATAAGGTTTACAACAGGAACGTGTTTGTGGCGCTGGTAGTACTTGGCCTTATCGCGCTTGTTATTGGATTTTTCCTCTTCGAGATTACTGCCGTCTCTCTCGGACTCTCCTTCGGTGGCGTGCTCTCTTTTATCATCGGCTCGATACGTTATTGGTCCGACATGGATGACTATCTCCGCGTCATTATCCTTGGGCTTGCGCTCGCCGCATTGATCTGGCTCGGTATCAAAAAAATTAAGGATTAAGCGTGAGGAAGTACGACCATAAAGAAGTAGAAGAGAAGTGGCGTACGCGGTGGCAAGAGGCGGGTATCTATAAAACCCAGGAAACCCTCCGACAAGCTCAGGGTAAAGGGAAATGCTACGTATTAGATATGTTCCCATACCCCTCGGGGGAAGGACTCCACGTAGGGCATCCCAAGGGCTACATTGCCACAGATATCTATTCTCGTTTTAAAAAAATGAACGGGTTTAGTATCTTGCACCCCATGGGTTGGGATGCCTTCGGACTCCCCGCAGAGAACTATGCTCTTGCCAACAAGGTACATCCGCGCGTAGCGGTGGAGAAGAATATTGCGCGCTTTAAGGAGCAACTCGATAAGCTTGGATTTAACTATGATTGGGAGCGCGAGATTAACACCACAGACCCGAGCTACTATAAATGGACGCAGTGGATTTTCCTCAAACTCTTAGAGAAGGGGCTTGCGTATGAGTCTTTCGAGCCCATCAATTGGTGTCCCTCTTGCCAAACAGGGCTTGCGAATGAGGATTTAGAGACCCGTTCGACAAGCTCAGGGCAAGTGTGCGTCTGTGAGCGCTGTGGCTCGGTGGTGGAAAAAAAACTTATGCGCCAGTGGGTGCTCAAAATTACACAGTACGCGGAGCGCCTCTTACAAGACCTCGATTTACTGCAATGGCCTGAATCAATTAAAGAATCACAGCGGAATTGGATAGGGAAAAGCAAGGGAGCGCTGGTAAAGTTCAAAACGACACAAGGTGAAGTGGAGGTTTTTACCACACGGCCCGATACGCTCTTTGGTGCCACCTTTATGGCCATCTCACCCGAGCTCGCACAAAAGTGGCTCACTGTGGGTTGGGAGCCAGAGGCAGAAGTTAAAAAGTATATAACAGAGACTCTAGTGGCACGTGCCACGCAAACCTACAAAGATAATCCAGAGAAGTCAGGTATTTTTAGTGGTGTGTATGCTACTAACCCTGCAAACAATGAGGACATCCCTGTGTGGGTGGTGAACTACGTGCTAGGTGATGTGGGCGCTGGCGCCATTATGGCTGTTCCTGCACACGATGAGCGCGATTACGAATTTGCAAAAAAATATAATCTCCCCATCGCCGAAGTTATTTCAGGAGACACCTTAGTTAACTCACAAAAATTTGATGGTATAACGAGTGAAGAGGCAAAAAAGAAAATCACAGAATTTGTTAATGGGCAGATGACAACCACATATCGCCTCAAGGACTGGGTCTTTTCGCGTCAGCGCTACTGGGGTGAGCCAATACCGGTCATACATTGCGAAAAATGTGGCGTGGTGCCGGTGCCAGAAAAAGATCTACCGGTGATCTTACCAGAGGTGGAGCACTATGAGCCCACAGGCACGGGCGAGTCACCGCTTGCCAATATTACCGAGTGGGTCAATACTAGTTGTCCAACGTGTGGCAGTCTTGCTAAGCGTGAGACTAACACCATGCCCCAGTGGGCTGGCTCCTCGTGGTATTACCTGCGCTTTATGGATCCACATAATAATGAGGTGCTTGTGGGTGAAGATAAGGAGAAGTACTGGGCACCAGTAGATGTGTATGTGGGTGGCACCGAGCACGCGACGCGTCACCTTATTTACGCGCGCTTTTGGCATAAATTTTTACACGACCTCGGTATAGTCTCTACTGCAGAACCGTTTGTGCGGCTCAAAAATCAGGGTCTCATTAGGGGCGAGGATGGGCGCAAAATGAGCAAGCGCTATGGCAACGTGGTTAACCCCGACGATGTGGTAGAACATTTTGGAGCCGATACTCTGCGTATGTACGAGATGTTTATGGGTCCTTTTGAAGAGGGGATTGCTTGGAGTACGGATAACATGGTTGGTTCGCGTAGGTTTTTAGAAAAAGTGTGGCGGCTGGGGATGAAACTGATTGAAGTTGAACTTCAATCAAGGGATGGAAGTTCAACTTCAATCAGCAGTCCAGGGGCAGAACGTTCGCTTCATCAGACGATTAAAAAAATAACAGAGGATATTGAGTCATTTAAATTTAATACCGCGATCTCGCAGATGATGATCGCGGTCGGCGTGTTTGAAAAAGAGCTACTCTCAAAAAAAGATTTCAAAACTTTCCTCACGCTTCTCGCTCCCTTTGCTCCTCACCTTACAGAAGAATTATGGGAGGGATTAGGGGGCAAAGGATTTCTCTGTCAAACTTCGTGGCCACATACTCTTGAGGATAAGTGTAGATCAGAACAGGTAATGATCGCCATCCAAATTAATGGCAAAGTTCGTGATCAGATGCTCGTTAATCCCGATCTCCCCGAGGAAGAGCTCATCACACTGGCTCTCGCTAGGGAAAAAGTAATCCTGTGGATAAGTGGGCAAAAACCCAAAAAAACCTTGTCTGTCAAGGGCCGTCTGGTGAGTATTGTGGTATCACTTGACCAAAAATAACAAAAGTGGTAGATTAGGAGCACCTATTTATTACACAACATAATTATGGTCAAGACAAAAAATACAAAAGGTACTCACGAGGTTCTCTCGTTCAATCCCAAAGAAGTAGTTCGGGCTCTCCTTACCGCACTGCCAACTCGTGCGCAGGACGTTGTTAAACAGCGTTTTGGTTTGGGAAAATCTCCTGACCGCGCAACACTTGAGGCAATTGGTCAGACCTACGGTATCACTCGTGAACGTGTCCGTCAGATTGAGAATTTTGCGCTTAAGGCACTCCGCAAGTCTCCGTCGTACCAAGTGGCAGAGAGCGCGTTTGATGAGCTTGAGGAGGCCGTTCTCTCCTACGGAGGTATTGTGAATGAACAAAAATTTCTTGATCATCTTTCAAAAGACAAGAATGTTCAAAATATTTTGCACTTCCTCCTGGTGCTCGGAGATCGTTTTGAAAAGTTAAAGGAGGATGAAGAGTTTCATCATCGCTGGACCGTTGATAAAAAATTGTCGGAAAAAGTTCATGGAGCTATCCGTAAACTTTGTTCAAGTGTTTCAGATGAGGATCTTATTAAAGAGGAGCAACTCATCGCCCAGTTTCTTAAAGAAATTAAAGATATCGTGCGTGACGCTAATAATCCCGAACTTGCGCGTCGCTGGCTAGATCTCTCCAAACAGCTCTCGCGCAATCCGCTTGGTGAATGGGGAAAAGCTTCTTCACCGAACATTAAACTCCGTGGTATGCGTGACTATGCCTACCTAGTGCTCCGGAGCAACGGGAAGCCGATGCACTTTGTCGAAGTGACAGAAAAAATTCGTGAACTCTTTAATCGCAAAGCGCACACTGCTACCTGCCACAATGAACTTATTAAAGATGCGCGGTTCATCCTCGTGGGACGCGGTCTCTATGCGCTCCGTGAGTGGGGATACCGCGAGGGTGTGGTACGCGACATCATACGCGAGCTCTTGAAGCGCAAAGGACCCCTTTCTAAAAACGAAATACTTGAAGGAGTGCTCTCCGAGCGCTTGGTAAAACACAACACAATCATCGTAAATCTGCAAAATAACCGCTACTTCAAAAAGCTCCCCGATGGACGATATACGGTAAGCTAGTCGTGTTATACTATAGGGATGGATTTTGTAGCTGTCATTAGTCATCTTTTCTCTGAATTTTTTTCTGGCAATGCTACGAGCGTAGTGCGCCTTATGTTCCATTACGGATGGTATTGGGTACCGCCGGTGTTGATTGTTGGGTTCTGGAATGCCTATCGGCTGTATACGCTCTTTCAATACACGAGCTCAATGGAATGGGTACTCTTGGAAATAAAATTACCTCGCGAAATTCTTAAGTCTCCACTTGCCATGGAAGTGGTTCTCGGCGCCTTTCATCAAACACGCGATGCTACCTGGTGGACTCAAATAACAACCGGATTTAGACGAGCGTGGTTCTCCTTAGAGATCGCTTCCTTTGGCGGCTCTGTCCATTTTTTTATTCGTACGCCAAAATTTTTTCGTACTCTCGTTGAATCAAACATTTACTCCCAATACCCCGGCATAGAGATACACGAGGCACCCGACTATGTGTACTCTGCTGACTATAAAACACCTGATTCTAAAGACAACATGTGGGGAGGAGAATTTATCCTTACTAAAGATGATCCCTACCCAATCAAAACATACGTGGATTATGGGCTGGATAGGGATCCTAAGGAGGAATTTAAAAATGACCCCATTACTCCTATTATTGAGTTTTTAGGCTCTATTAAACCAGGTCACCAAATCTGGGTACAAATCCTCATCCAAGCGGCAAAAAAGCGTTATAGGAAGAAGGACGGTAGTCTTGGGGATTGGAAGGACCAAGGGGAAGATCTCATCAATAAGATGATGAAGCGAGATGAAAAGCCAAAAGAAGGGGAGTTTAAATTTACCGTCCTTTCCTCAACAGAAAAAGATGTTACCGAAGCAATTGCGCGGAGTATAAATAAACTCGGTTTTGACTGCGGTATCCGCACGATTTACATTACGGAAAAAGATAAATTTGAACACATTAATTTTGTCGGGATAATCGCTCTCTTTAAACAGTTTAGCTCTACTGGCTTAAATGGCTTTAAACCCAACAATATGACGAACATCAATTACCCATGGCAAGACCCTTTTGGTTTTCGGATTGCTCGCATGAAGCGTAAAATACTCCGTGCCTATCGACACAGAGGATATTTTTATCCTCCCTTTAAAAAAAGTAAGCCATTTGTCCTCAACACAGAGGAGCTTGCTACGATTTATCACTTTCCTGGGAGAGTTTCTGAAACGCCTACCTTTGGACGTATTGAGAGCCGTCGGGGGGAACCGCCCAGTAATTTACCACTATAAGATATGAGTATACTCTCCCCATTTTTACGCCGTAAATTGCGTGCTCTAGTACCGAAAGGTTCTCGGCTATGGAAGGTGTATGGAGTGCTCGGCATCGTTTTCGTCTCTTTAGGGTATTATCTCATCATTTCTCCGCCACTTAATTTTCCTCTCCGTAAGACGATACGCATAGAGGAAGGGATGACGCTCAAGCAAATCGCGCTCCGTTTAAAAGAGGCGGGAGTTATCCGTTCTCAAACGGTATTTGCCTCCATGGTTACGCTCTCTGGCAAGGAGGAGAACTTGGTTGCTGGTCAGTATCGGTTTGATCGCCCCTACTCGCTCTTTACCGTGATCAAGCGACTTATTACGGGGACCTTTGGCTTTCATATGGTGAAGGTGGTTATCCCCGAGGGGGCAACTAATGCTGAAATCACTACGCTCTTAGATAAGCAACTCCCCTCATTTGATAGAGAAAAATTCTTTGCGATGGTAGAAGGAAAAGAGGGACACCTTTTCCCCGACACGTACTACTTTACGCCTGTTGCTACCGAGTTGGATGCTTTTACTCAATTAGAAAAAAATTTTAAACGGCGTGTTGGACGCTATGAGGTAGAGTCATTAGTCACCGGGCACTCCTTCCATGAGATTCTTACTATGGCGTCACTCCTTGAGGAAGAAGCAAAGACCGATGAAGACAGGACGATGATCTCAAGCATCTTGTGGAACCGGATAGAAGAGGGGATGCCACTCCAGGTGGATGCCGTGTTTCCCTACATCATTGGGCGCAATACCTACCAGGTGACCAAAGTAGACCTTGCAAACAAATCTCCTTACAATACCTACGTGCATAAAGGTCTCCCTCCGGGACCTATCTCAAACCCAGGACTCTCATCTATCCGTGCCGCTATTAACCCCACACAGAGTGATTACTTCTTTTATCTCCACGATCGCCGTGGTACGATGCACTACGCTCGCACCTTTGACGAGCATGTGGCAAATCGCCGCAAGTATCTCAATTAATGAAAAAACATAACCTCGCGTTTATTGACCTAGAGACAACTGGGTTAGACCTCGAGCGGCACGAGATCATTGAGATTGCCTGCCTCACCGTAAAACAGGATTGGTCCCAAAGGGAGCCGGTGTTTACCGTACTCAATGAGTTTGATGTGAAGGTAAAACCAAAGCACATTGAGACCGCTGAACCAGAGGCACTCCGTATTACTCGCTATGCAGAAGCTGATTGGCTCTTTGCTGTTGAACTCCCGCAGGCGCTCAAGGAACTCGCGGAGCGCACTACGGACGCTATTATGGTTGGACAAAATGTTGCGTTTGATTGGGGTTTCCTTCGTCACGGGTTTAAAGAGACTGGTGTGCAAAATAAAATGTATTTCCACCGCCTTGACCTCATCCCTATGGTCTTCATCAAATGTTGTCGTGACCCCAAACTTGAGCGCTATAATCTGGGGGAACTTTCGCGTTATTTTGGTGTAACAAATGACCGAGCGCACTCTGCTATGAGCGATATTCGTGCAACTTTTGAGATTTATAAAAAATTAATCGCACTCCCCTAAATCCTATGGCGAAAGTTGTTGTAGGAATGAGCGGGGGAGTTGACTCCTCGGTAGCCGCCGCGATCCTCCAAAAGGCGGGGTATGAGGTGTACGGGGCTTTTATACGAGTGTGGGAACCTGCCTTGCCGTCAGGCAGGCCTGCAGGTGTACCTGGTGTTTGTGATTGGCGGCAGGAGCGCCGCGATGCATTGCGTGTAGCGGCGCATCTTGGTATCACACTAGAGACCGTAGACGCACAAGATCTCTACAAAAAAGATGTGGTGGATGAAATGCTCGCAGAGTACGCGCGAGGACGTACCCCTAACCCTGATGTGCTTTGTAATCGCACGGTAAAGTTTGAGGTTTTAATGGACTACGCGCGATCTATTGGTGCCGATACCATCGCAACAGGGCACTACGCGCGAACAAAAAATGGAAAATTATTCACAGGCGTTGATAGGGAGAAAGATCAGAGCTATTTTCTCTGGGGAGTCTCGGAAAAATTATTGCTCCGCACGCTTTTCCCCGTAGGAGAAATGACAAAAAAAGAGGTGCGCGAGTATGCGGCACACGTTGGTTTGCCGAATGCTCAAAAAAAAGATAGTCAGGGAGTGTGCTTTATTGGGCCGGTTGATGTAAAAGATTTTTTACGTGCCTTTATTAAAACGGAAAAGGGGAGTGTGCGTGATGAAATGGGGCGTAGTATTGGCACGCACCCTGGAGTACCCCTCTTTACTTTTGGAGAGCGGCATGGGTTTACTGTTACTGATGTTGAAGCACGCAAGACTCCTCTTTATGTGGTGGGGAAAGATGTGGAGCATAATATGCTCACTGTTTCAGCAACTCCACTCTTGTCGGAAAAAAATTCACAAGAAATTACACTAGAGCAGACTAATTGGATAGGGGAAGAGCCAAAAGAGGCTACAGAGTACTCTGCACGTCTGCGCTACCGAGCACCACTCATCAAAGCGCAGATCCGAAGTGAGACTTCCCTGGGAAGTCTCACTTCAATTTTACTCACCGAACCAACCCTCGCAACCCCTGGCCAATCACTGGTGCTCTATGATGGAGAGGAGTGTTTAGGAGGGGGGATTATTGTATAATCCAAATATGGAACAGGTGCCGATGGAAGGTGGGGAGGGGAGGAAGGATTATACCCAAGATCCTCACTATCAGAGGAATCTCCGCAAGTGGAATATGGCTCAAGTTGAAGTTATGAAAATGAATGAGACGAAGGAAAAGGTTGCCGAGTGGAGCGGAAAGAGTATTGATGAAGTGACGGAAAATGACCTTGCTGATTATTGGGGGGCAGAGGGAAGTGAAAGATGGCGCGAGGAAAATAAGTACAACTCCGAATTTTTTGACTATATAGGAGAATTGCCGAACGCGGCTTAATATATCTACACTATGCACTCACGAGAGATACGCACCCGCTTCCTCAATTTTTTTAAGAATCGAGGACACTCTATCATCCCTTCCGCCCCCTTGGTGCCCGAGCACGATCCCTCGGTGCTTTTTACCACTGCTGGTATGCACCCCTTGGTGCCCTACCTCCTTGGTGAGTTCCACCCCTTGGGGAAGCGCATTGCAAACGTGCAAAAATGCGTGCGCACCCAAGATATAGACGAAGTAGGAGATACAACCCACGATACTTTTTTTGAGATGCTTGGTAATTGGTCGCTCGGGGACTACTTTAAGGAAGAGGCAATTAAGTGGAGCTACGAACTCCTTACCTCAAAAGAGGAAGGTTTTGGTTTAGATCCGAAGCGTCTGTACATAACTTGTTTTGAGGGTGACTCAAATGCCCCTCGGGATGAGGAGTCGGCACATATATGGGAATCGGTAGGCATAGCTAAAAATCGCATTTACTTTTTACCGGCAAAAAATAATTGGTGGAGTCCTGGTGAGAGTGGTCCCTGCGGCCCAGATACCGAGATGTTTTACGATGCGAGTGAGCATGGTCTTGGTGATTTAAGTCATGAAGAATTTTTGTCTGCAGATGAACGTCAGGAGGTAGTAGAGATTTGGAATGATGTGTTTATGGAGTATGGGAAAGAGGGGGGAAAAGTGGTGGGGAAGCTTGCTCAAAAAAATGTAGACACGGGGGCGGGGTTAGAGCGGCTCGCTATGGTACTCCAAGGAAAGCAAAGTATTTTTGATACAGATCTTTTTACTCCACTTATGGAGGCAATCCGTTCACACGCCACAAAAAAAGAGAGTCACGCAGAGCGCATTGTTGCTGACCACATCCGCACGGCCGCCTTTATGATTGCTGACGGAGTCTACCCCTCTAATGTTGATCGTGGCTATGTACTACGACGTCTCTTGCGCCGCGCGGTGCGCTATGCAGACACTTTGGGCATCTCTGTTGGTACCCTCAGCACCATTGCAGAGTCCGTGCAGGGGATCTACAGCGATGTGTATCCCGAGCTTAGCGAAACGCGTGAGCTGATTGCGAAAGAGATAAAAAAAGAAGAAGAACAATTTCGCACCACACTCACGCGTGGGATGAAAGAGTTTGAAAAAATATCTAAAGACGGGATCTCGGGTGAAGAGGCCTTTCTCCTTTTTAGTTCATACGGCTTCCCCTTTGAGCTTACGCAGGAGTTGGCACGAGAGAAGGGGATTGAGGTAGATGAGGGTGCATTCCGTACACAACTAGAGGCACACCAAGAGCTCTCGCGCAGTGGTGCTGAGCAAAAGTTTAAAGGAGGACTCGCGGGGCACTCGGATGTGGAACTGCGCTACCACACGGCAACACACCTCCTGCACCAAGCGCTCACCGACGTGCTGGGAGAGGGAGTAGGACAGATGGGGAGTAATATCACGGCAGAGCGCTTGCGTTTTGACTTTTCGCACCCTGCTAAAATGACCGATGAAGAGAAGCAAAAAGTTGAAGCTATGGTGAATCAAAAAATTAAAGAAGATTTGCCTGTACAGCGTGCGGTACTGTCACGTGAAGAGGCGGAAAAAACTGGCGCACGACACTTTTTTAAAGAGAAGTATGGGGATGAAGTGTCGGTCTACTTTATTGGTCCTGACCTAGAGCATGCGTACTCAAAAGAATTTTGTGGTGGGCCACACGTTACTCATACCGGCGAACTCGGGCACTTCTCTATTATTAAAGAAGAAGCCGTCGCCTCCGGCATCCGCCGCATTAAGGCTATTTTAGAATAGCTAATGTTATACTAAAGAGTAATGAAGAAGATTGTCCTCGTGATTACCGGTGGGAGCGTCAGCGGCGCGCTTATAGAGGTTCCAAAAACAAAAGGGGAGCTCCCGCACATACTCCGCGTTACTCGTGAGAACGCTCCGCTAGGAACCCCTTATGATTCTACGCAATTTCTCGCAGACCTTCCTGCACGAGTGAGCGCGGTTGCGACAGCACTTGGCACCACAGAGACATCCTCTGTGCATGTGTGCCTTACTGCTCCGCTTACCCTCTGCCAAGTACAGATTGTGAAGGAGGAGACACCGGAGCCGCACACAGTAACAAAGAGTGAGCTTACGCAGATGATTAAAAAAGCCGGAGAGACTTTTGTTCAAGCTCACGGTTCATTGCTTGCCTCACTCATCTCTGGAGAACCGGTAAGTCTTGAGTCTCTCCTCATTGGCTCACTTATAAATGGTTACTTTGTCACCGATCCCGCCGGCCTCTCTGCGCGCACGCGTGAGTTCCACCTCTACACCAGTGTGAGTTCTCGCGCGCTTATGGATACGATAAAAAATGCAGTAAGCACCGCATGGCCACGACATGGAGATATTAGTTTTTCTTCTTTCCCCTATGTTGCCGCGCAGGCTTTTAATCTTTTGCTCCCCAATCGTGATAACGTCATCATCATCAACGTAGGAGAGGATCACTCCGAAGTACTTATGATATGGAATGACATGATCGCGGATAGGAGTATTGTAACTCTCGGGATCAATACCTACCTTACCGAGGTGGGGAAAGCTCTCTCCCTTGATGTGCCAAATACACTCTCTACAATCCGTCTCTATGCAGAGGGAGGAGCAACTCCCGAGGCTTCTGCACGTATTACTGAAGCCTCTCGCGCAGTGAGAGATGCGTGGATGAAGGCTTTTTCTCTTGCTGCGGGGTCTGCACTTGAAGAGTTTTTTCTTCCTGACCACGTGGTTATCCTTAGTGACGAGCCCTCTGTTGCAACTGCGCTCACACGTACGCTTACTAACGATCTTTCTCGTTTCTCTCTCTCCGACTCAAGCTTCAACTTCCTCCCCATTACGGACGAGCTCTCTACTGCGTTTATTTTTCCCGAGAAGGTCACCCTCCTCCCCGCCCTCATGCTTACTTCTCTTTTTTATGCTAGGATAGGATGATATGGAAGAAAACAACACACCAAAACGCAGTTTACGAGACTTGCTCCCTAAGGGGGAAGCTAAACGCTCTGCTCCTCCCGAATACGGACGCCCCATAGGGCAGGGGACCCGCTTTAAGCCGCGCCGCTTCCCGTGGAAGCTCTATGGAGGCATTGTTGTTCTCATCATCATTCTCGCCGGAGGATATGCAGTCTCTAAGGCTCTCGCTACAGCAACAATCACCGTTGTTCCTCGACAACAAAAACTTTCTGTAGATGCCAACGTAACGGCAGTGCGCAATAGTACAAGTGTTGTTAGCTCAAGTACCCCTCTTATTTTTGATGTCATCACCATTGAGGATTCCGAATCAACCATGGTCCCTTCTGGGGGGACAGAGAGCGTAGAGAAAAAGGCAAGCGGCAAGATCATCGTCTATAATGACTTTAGTGAGAAGGCGGAGAAGCTCATCAAGAACACCCGCTTCCAATCTCCTGATGGGAAGATCTATCGCATCCAAGAAGCAATCTCTGTACCTGGTAAAACTGCCGCTGGTCCCGGGGTTTTAGAGGTTACTGTGTTTGCAGATCAAGCCGGAGACTCCTACAATGTTGGGAAGACTGATTTTACAGTCCCTGGACTTAAGGGAGATACTCGATTTGATAAGATTTATGGACGTTCAAAGACGGATATCTCGGGTGGATTTATAGGGACCACCAAGATCATTGCTGAAGCAGATCGTGCCAAGGTGCGCGACACTGCTCAAGCAGCACTCTCGGCTCGCCTTAAAGATAAAGCAAAAAAAGAACTTCCCGCCGAATATTTGAGCTTTGAGGATGCCTCTTTTATCTCCTTTAGCGAGGAAGTGGGACAGAAGGGGAGCGTTACTGAAGCAGAACTTATTGAACGAGGTGCCCTCTCCCTCATTGTCTTTAAGAAAGGCGATTTTGCTCGCACGGTAGCACAACAGGGGCTCGTAGATTTTGATGAAGGGAAGGTATATCTCGCCGCTCCCGAGGCTCTTGACTTTAAACTCTTGAGCAAAGATTCCATCAGTCCGAGCGCTACACAGAGCATTACCTTCTCACTCCGTGGACCGGCAACGATTGTCTGGGAGTTTGATGCCACAGAACTTACGCAAGCCCTCGTGGGGAAGACCTCCAAGGATTACACGGCCGTCTTGCAAAACTTCCGTGCCATTACCCGCGCGAATGCCTCTTTTAGTCCTAAGTGGATCAAAACTTTCCCCAACGATCCGACCAAAATTTACATAGAGCAGAACATTGAGCAATAATTTGACTGTTTTAGCCGATATGCTACTATTCTCCAGTAGCCTTATTGATGGATAACACGAGTGGTCAGAACGAAGCCACGGTACTTGGCACTGTGCTTGAAGCACTGCCAAACACGATTTTTCGTGTCTCTCTTGATGAGGGAGGGAAGGAAGTCCTTGCCTACCTTGCGGGGAAGATGCGCATCCATCGTATTCGCGTGCTCGTTGGGGATCATGTAGAAGTCCTGCTCGACCAGTATGGAGAGAGGGGCCGCATCGTGAGGCGCGTATAATTTATGAAAGTGAGATCCTCGGTAAAGGCGCGCTGTGCGCAGTGTAAAATCGTGAGGCGTAAAGGACGCCTCTATTGTATCTGTGTCGCCAAGCCGAGCCATAAACAAAAACAAGGATAGAACACTATGCGTATCGCAGGAATTAACATCCCCGAGACTAAACGATTGGAAATTGGACTTACCGCCATCTATGGCATTGGGCGTCCTTTGGCGCACCGTATCCTTGACCGTGCGGAACTCCCGTATGGCACAAAAGTAAAGGAAGTAAATGCTGATGCTGAAAATAAACTCCGCAAAATAATTGAAGGTGAATTAAAGATAGAAGGAGATTTGAAGCGCGAGATCGCGGCTCATATCCGCAGGCTCAAAGATATTAAGAGTTACCGTGGTATGCGTCATTCGCGTAGTCTCCCCGCGCGTGGTCAGCGTACCAAAACCAACTCACGCACGGTGCGTGGCAACGTCCGCAAGACCATGGGCTCTGGCCGTAAGAAGCTTGAGAAGAAATAATCATGGGAAAGAAACGCATTGTACGAAAAGGGGGAGAGGGAGGTGACACAGCGCTCCGCGAGCGCTCTGCGGCGCGTGTCCCTAAACGTCGTCTTGAGCATGGCATTCTTAATATTGAAGCAACGTACAACAACACCAAAGTCGTTCTTTGTGACGGTAAAGGGAACCCCCTCATCTGGTCATCCTCGGGGAGTTTGGGTTTTAAGGGTGCTAAAAAGGGAACCCCTTTTGCCGCGGCAAAGGTAGGCGAGCTCCTTGCGGAGAAAGCGGATACGATGGGGCTTAAAGAAGTGGATGTTGTTATTAGAGGAGTTGGATCTGGTCGCGAATCAGCCATGCGCGCTTTTGTATCAAAGGGCATAGTCCTTGGCACGATCCGTGACGCAACACCGGTTCCGTTTAATGGTCCTCGCCGGCCCCGCGCGCGTCGCGTGTAAAGTATGAAGAGAGGACCACAATACAAAATTTGTCGCATGGTAGGGGAGCGCATTTTCCCAAAGTGCCAAACAACAAAATTTGCCGTTTCAGGGATGAAGAAGCGCAGTTCCAAGCGTCCCCCACGTCCTAAGACGGAGTATGGTCTCCAGCTTTTGGAGAAGCAGAAGGCGCGTCTCTCGTATGGAGTAACGGAACGTCAATTTGTAAATTATGTGAAGAAGGCGCAATCGCTCCGCGGTAATCCTGTCTCAAACCTCTTTCACCTCCTTGAGTCGCGCCTGGACAATACCGTGTTCCGTATGGGCATTGTTCACTCGCGCACCTTTGCCCGACAAATGGTAAACCATGGTCACATTACCGTAAATGGTCGTAAAGTACGGGTTCCCTCTTACCACGTGAAGGAGGGAGACGTTATTGCGGTGCGGGAAGGGAGTCGGGGGAATGGTATTCTTTTGGGGTTGGAAGAGCGTGTAAAGAGCTACACACAGCCGTCATGGGTTGCCTTTGATCCAAGTGTTCTTACAGGAAAGGTAACCGGCACTCCAACGCTGGGGATGGGCGAATTAAGCATTAATTTTGGAACCATTATTGAGTTCTATAGTCGAGTGTAGGTATAGTATCTATTTTTATTAGTATTAATTTTATACTATGAGTGAGCACACAATCATCGTACCCTCAAGGCCAAAAATTCTTAACGAGGAGGGAAATTCGGGCGTCTATGAGATAGAAGGTCTTTACCCAGGCTACGGCCATACCCTCGGTAATTCTCTGCGCCGCATCATCCTCTCCTCCCTTCCCGGAGCCGCAGTGACTTCCGTAAAGATTGACGGAGCAAATCATGAGTTCTCTACTCTTGAGGGAGTGAAAGAGGATGTGGTAAACATTATTTTAAACTTAAAACATGTGCGCTTTCGAGTTTTAGATGAGGGACCGTTTACGGTTACACTCTCTGTTAAGGGGCCAAAAGTGGTAACAGCTCAAGATTTAAAAACACCGAGCCAGGTGGAAGCAATGAATCCCGGTCTGCATATCGCTACCATTACCGGTAAGGGCACAGTACTCTCCATAGAACTTACTGTTGAAACTGGTCTTGGGTACGTGCCAAAGGAAGTGCTCCATAAGGAAAAAATTGAAGTTGGTACGATCGCCCTGGATGCCGTGTTTACTCCCATTCGACGAGTGAACTATGAGATAGAAAATATGCGCGTGGGAAATCGTACTGATTACAACAGACTTAAGATCGCGATAGAAACCGACGGCATTATTACTCCACGCGAAGCACTTGAGCGCGCCATCCACACCATGATCCATCAGCTCAAGGCGATCGTTGGCTTTGAGGAACAGCGCGATGAGGCGGCCGATGAGGCGATTGCCGATGAGGCGCGCCCCGAATCCTCCGAAGGCATTGATCCTGCCAAGGTAAAAATTGAGGACCTCAATTTTTCTGTACGTACCCACAAGGCGCTCTCGCTCGCTGGTATCCGTACCATCGCAGGGCTCTCTAAAAAGAAGGAGGAAGACTTGATGGAGATCAGTGGTTTGGGGGAGAAAGGATTGGAAGAAATTAAATCAGCACTGGAGCACTACGGACTCTCGCTTCGTTAAACACCTACCATGCGGCACCATAACACTAATCGAAAATTTGGGAGAGAGCGCAACGTGCGTCTGGCACTTTTGCGTTCCCTCGCGCGCAATTTGATTAATGAGGGCCGCATTACCACAACACTCGCTCGTGCCAAAGAACTTCGCCCACTGGTGGAAAAATTGATTACCCAAGGTAAAAAGGGAACGCTCTCCTCACGTCGTATCTTAATCTCTCGTCTCGGGCGCGCTCCTGAAGCAAAAAAGCTTACAGAGACCATTGCCCCGCGCTATACAGAGCGGCACGGTGGCTACACGCGGATCGTAAAAATGGCTCCTCGCACGGGGGACGCTAGTCCGCAAGCCCTGATTGAATTTGTATGAAGTACACCATAGATGCAGAAGGAAAGCCTCTCGGACGCGTGGCAAGTGCCGTGGCGGTCCTTTTACGTGGGAAGGATAGTAGCTCCTTTGAGCGTCACACAAGCCCAATAAATACTGTGGAAATAATTAATGCCAGCAAACTTAATATCAGCGAGCGCCGCGCGCAGGGGACTACCTACCGCACACACTCTGGTCGCCCGGGGAGTGAGAAGGTGGAGACACTGGCACGTTTGATTGATCGCCGTGGTATTGATGAAGCACTCATCCGCGCTATTCGCGGCATGCTCCCAGCTAATCGTTTGCGCCCTCTTATGATGAAAAATCTTACTATTAAGAAATAATATGGCAGAAAAACAGACAAAAACACGGTATGTGGAGGGAGTGGGGAAGCGTAAGACCTCTGTTGCTCGCGTGCGTATGAGCGTTGGCGGGAAGGCGGCCATCACCGTGAATGAGCGGCCTTTTGAAGACTACTTCCCCACAGATGCACTCCGCACTGTGGCAAAACAACCGCTTGCAATCGCGAGCACCGAAAAGTATCACATCAGCGTAAAGGTACATGGTGGGGGCATTAGCTCACAGAGTGTTGCCGTATCACACGGACTTGCGCGCGCCATTGTTAAAGCGCATGCAGACTTGAAGGCGCCGCTGAAGAAGGCAAAGCTCCTAACCCGTGATGCGCGCATCAAAGAGCGCCGCAAATTTGGCCTCAAAAAAGCAAGAAAGGCACCACAATGGAGTAAACGCTAAAGCTCACCCCGCCACTCGGCGGGGTTTTTGTTTGACTAATTTGTGTAGCTATGCTATACTGATAGGTGGATGTAAAAACTTAAAAAGGAGGTAGACATAAGTGACTGATGTAAAGCTAGGGGCACTGGTGGAAATGCGGTCCAGACGCGGGCTCTCTCACGAGCAACTTTTTTTGTTTAGTGGGGCGATACGGCGCATCATGAGCTGTGGGATACGCGACATTCAGGTTGTCGCGTGGTCTATGGCAGATGAGTTGTGTGAGGAGCTCTCCTTGTACCCTGCACGGATACACATTCACGAGGTAGTAAACGGAGATCCCTATCACAAAGTCTGGAACGAGAGTCTCCAGAAGCAGTTTGAGCGAGAGGTAACTCACTCGCTCACATTCCGTCATTACAAGGATGTAGAAAAAGTACTCCCGCACCGCATGCACTTGGTTACGAGGGCAATCCATGAGGATAGGTATGAACCCTTGGTAGGTTCTCTCTATAATCTGGAGAGGTTTATGAATTCGAGTCTCTGTCCCAGCCTTTAGTAGTTCCTTCGCCACTACGGCCCCCGCGATTATATCAACGGGGCTTTTTGTTAGACACTCGGTGTCTAACAAGTTGACAAGCATGGTGTAATGGCTTATACTACTTCCCGCATGAAGAACGATGATATACATTTTGAGCCGGAAATTGATGATGCAGAGAGTGCTGCGTCTAAAGATCCGCAAGCGGCTATAAAAAAATTAAAAGATAAGCTCAAGGTCTGTGAGAGGGAACGCAAGGAGTACTTGGAGGGTTGGCAGAGGATGAAGGCGGACCTCGCTAATTATAAAAAGGATGACGAGAAGCGCCTCTCCGCTATGCGGGAGTATGCCGCGGAGTCACTCATCGCGGAACTCCTTGCGGTGGAAGAGAGCTTCCAAATGGCCTTTAGCAACAAGGATGCGTGGGAAAAAGTTGAACAAAACTGGCGAGTTGGAGTAGAATACATTCACTCGCAGTTTCTGGAGGTGCTCAAGAAGCGCGGACTTTCAATAATTGACCCCCTTGGTCAGGCCTTCAATCCGCGCGAGCACCACAGTGTTGGATCCATTCCCACAGAGAACCCTAAAGAGGATCACCATGTTCTTGAGGTAGTGAAGAAGGGGTATACGTTGGGCGAACGGGTTATCAAGGCTGCAGAAGTACGCATTGGAACTCATAGTACTAAATAGTAATACAAAAATAATATGGCAAAAATAATCGGAATTGATTTAGGAACAACTAACTCGGCAATGGCCGTAGTGGAAGGCGGTGAGCCAAAAATTATTGAGAATGCGGAGGGGAATCGCACAACACCCTCCATTGTGGCGGTCTCAAAAACAGGGGAGCGTCTCGTTGGCCTTCTTGCCAAGCGCCAAGCGGTCACTAATCCTAAAAACACGGTCTATGGGATCAAGCGTCTCATGGGGCATCGCTATGACGATACAGAGGTGGAGCGCGATCGTTCTAATGTCCCTTTTGAAATAAATAAAACAGACGATGGAGGTGTCAAGGTGAACTTGGGAGAGAAGAATCATCGTCCCGAGGAGATTTCCGCAATGATACTGCAGAAGCTCAAAAAGGATGCTGAAGCAAAGTTGGGTGAGAAGATAGAGGAAGCGGTCATCACGGTACCTGCGTATTTTGACGACTCACAGCGTCAGGCAACTAAGGATGCCGGTGAGATCGCAGGTTTTAATGTCCGCCGCATCATTAACGAACCAACGGCCGCCGCACTTGCGTATGGTTTTAACAAAAAGAAGAACGAAAAAATTGCCGTATACGATTTTGGTGGCGGGACATTTGATATCTCAGTGCTTGAGGTGGCAGGAGACAAGGAGCAATCCATTGAGGTAAAGGCAACAGACGGTGACTCACACATGGGTGGTGAGGATATTGACCAAGAAATTATTGGATATATTGCAAGCGAATACCAAAAGGAGTCGGGTATTGATGTGCGCAAAGATGAACTTGCCCTCCAGCGATTGAAAGAGTCTGCGGAAAAAGCAAAACACGAGCTCTCGACGGCAACCGAAACAGAGATAAACATTCCTTTCATAACTTCCGATGCATCTGGTCCCAAACACCTCCTTATGAAGATGAACCGAGCAACGCTTGAGTCTCTGACTAAAAAGTACATTGACCGCTCTATTGAAATTACAAAACGCGCGGTAAGCGCTTCCGGTTTCAGTTTCAATCAAATTGACGAGGTTATCCTCGTGGGGGGACAGACGCGCATGCCTGCGATCCAAGAGGCAGTAAAAAACCTCTTTGGCAAGGAACCCAATCGTTCTATTAATCCCGATGAGGTAGTGGCCGCGGGTGCCGCACTCCAGGGAGGTATCTTCCAAGGTGATGTGAAGGATGTACTTCTCCTTGATGTAACGCCGCTCTCACTTGGTATTGAGACCCTTGGGGGTGTGTCTACCAAGGTGATCGAGAAGAACACTACCATCCCCGTCTCGCGCGCGCAGACTTTTTCTACCGCGGCAGATAACCAGACAAGTGTGGAGATACACGTACTCCAAGGCGAACGCGAGATGGCAAGCGATAACAAAACACTTGGGCGCTTTGTGCTTGAGGGTATTCCTCCATCACTTCGTGGCATCCCACAGGTTGAAGTAACGTTTGATATTGACGCAAACGGCATCCTCAAAGTGGGTGCGAAGGAAAAGACGACGGGTAAAGAGCAGAGTATACGCATTGAGGCAAAGTCCTCGCTCTCTAAAGACGATATTGAAAAGATGAAGAAGGAGGCGGAGCTCCATGCAGAAGAGGATAAAAAGAAGCGCGAATTGGTGGATGCACGCAATCATGCAGACTCTCTTGCCTACACGGCGGAGAAGGCACTCAAGGATGCGGGAGACAAGGTCCCCGCAGATCTCAAAAAAGATACTGAGGAAAAAATTGTCGAATTGCGAAAGATAAAAGAAGGGACTGATGAGGCAGCAATCAAAAATTCGTCAGAAGCACTTTCCCAGAGTATGATGAAGATTGGGGAAGTTTTAAGTAAGGAACAGCCAAAGGATAATCCCGAAGGGAACGTTCGTGATGCAAACGTAAAGGAATAGTATGGCAACCAACCGCAAAGATTATTATGATCTACTCGGTGTTCCCAAGAACGCCTCGCACGATGATATCAAAAAAGCATTCCATAAATTAGCGCATAAGTATCATCCCGATAAAAAGGGTGGTGATGAAGCAAAATTTAAGGAGATTAATGAAGCGTATCAAGTGCTCTCCGATAATAAGCGTCGCGCCGAGTACGATGCCTACGGGAGCACCTTTAATGGCGAGGGATTTGGATTTTCCGCTCAAGGCGGGCCAACCTCGGGCTGGGATTTTAGCCAAGGCTTTGACTTTGGGGACATATTTGGAGAATTTTTTAACGGAGGGCAGGGGAGGACTCGCCGCGGGCGTGACATCTCTGTTGATATACAAATAAGTTTTGCCGAATCAATTTTTGGAGTGACTCGGAGTGTCCTCATTTCCAAAGTGGGAACCTGCGAGGATTGTAGCGGTTCTGGCGCACAGCCGGGGAGTAAAAAAGTGGAATGTAAGGTTTGTGCGGGGAAGGGGCGCATCCATGAGACCAAGCGCTCCTTCCTTGGGTCTTTTACCTCTGTTCGTGAATGCGGTACTTGTGGAGGTACTGGCATGATCCCGGAACATCCGTGCGCAAGTTGTGGGGGACACGGAGTGCTCAAAAAGACCGAGGAAATTTCCGTCGCGGTACCAGCGGGGATCCAAGACGGAGAGATGATACGTTTAAGTGGTCGCGGCGAAGCAACACCTCACGGGGCATCAGGAGACCTTTACGTAAAAGTGCATGTTGAACGTCATGCGCAATTTCGACGTGAGGGAAACAATATCCTCATGGATCTAAACGTTAAACTCTCCGACGCACTTTTAGGGACTGATTATAAAATTCAGACACTTGATGGGGAGGTAACCGTGGGGATACCCGCAGGGGTCTCTTTTGGGGAACTCTTGCGAGTCAAGGGCAAGGGTGCACCCATAGCGCAAGGGAAACGCGGAGATCTTCTCATCCGCATTATTATTCGCACTCCACAAAAACTTTCTAAAAAAGCACGCGAGTTGGTTGATAAACTCAAAGAGGAGGGGATATAGCGTTCACACACAAATCTGTTATACTCCTAGCAAAGCTCTTTAAGAGCAGAAAGGAGGTGAGTACCGTGAGCCCGCCCATCACAAGCCTCTCTAAAACCGAGGCCATTGATCAGAAGGTGACTGAACAATTGCAAGCAATTGCGCTTATGTGGGGGAGGGGACATTCTTCACTCTTAGGGATTATTGAGAAGTACTACAGGATCATGCGTTTTGAATTTAACGGAGACATTGATTCTAATAGACGTCGGATAGAAGTTCAGAAAATCTGGCGAGACATTCCCACAGAGATGAAGGATGATGTTGAGAACGCCTTTGCGCGCGTTAACGAATTGTCAATGAGGAGGCCAACAACTCATGCGGTTCTGCATAAACAAACATAACTGCTATGCTACCTATTTTCTTTCTTAGCCTTGTCCGCAACGGACAGGGCATTTTTCTTTATTCTGTGCTATCATTTTGCCATGAAAGATAAGGAGGTACTGCTCTCCGGGGTTAAGCCCACGGGGCGTCCGCATATCGGCAATTATTTTGGCGCTATGCGCCAATTTGTTGAGCTCCAAGTGGAGTACCGACCCTTCATCTTCATTGCCGACTACCATGCTCTAACGACAGTACAAAATCGGGTGGAAATGGAGGAAAATATACTGGGTGTCGCGCTTGACTATCTTGCGATTGGCTTAAACCCAAGTGATGTAACGCTCTATAAACAAAGTGATGTCCGCTTAGCAACAGAGCTTGCATGGATTTTTGGTTGTCTTACCACGGTGCCTTACCTTATGCGTGCGCACGCGTTTAAAGACGCGGAGGCGAAAAATAAGGAAATCAATGTCGGTGTTTTTAATTACCCCATGCTTATGGCGGCAGATATACTCCTCTTTAACGCAGATGTGGTGCCTGTGGGGCAAGATCAAAAACAGCATATAGAGATTACGCGCGATACCGCGGAAAAATTTAACCGCATCTTTGGTGATACTTTTAAACTTCCTACTCCGCTTATACTCACAGAGGTTGAGATGGTGCCGGGTACGGATGGACGCAAGATGAGTAAGAGCTATGGGAACACTATCCCACTTTTCGCTGAACCGGATGAAATTCGTTTCCTGGTAATGGGTATAGTTACTGACTCAAAGAGCGCCGAGGAGCCAAAAGATCCCGATGCCTGCAATATTTTTGCTCTCCATACACTGGTGAGCGGGAAGGATCTCCCAGAAATCACACGTCGTTACCACGAGGGTGGTATTGGCTATAAAGAATCAAAGGAGATCTTGATTGAAAATATGAGTAATTACTTTAAACCGATGCGCGAGTATAGAAAAGAGCTTGCAGAAGATACTAATGAGGTGTACAAGATTTTAGCTGAAGGGGGGGAGAAGGCGCGTGCCATTGCAGAGGAGACGATGCGTGATGTCCGCCAAAAAATCGG
>CAYITB010000005.1:0-24056 GCA_964366155.1 uncultured Candidatus Saccharibacteria bacterium | reverse complement strand
AAATTAAAAAGCCGCGCGCAGGCTGCATCATCCACTGGGAAGCAAAAAAGGGTTCTTATGGCTTGCATGAGCACCTTGGCTTTTGCCTTGATACCACACACGCTATAAGCAATAACTCACGCACTCGCGTACCCGAGGTGCACCACATATACTATGGTACAAAAAAAGACGGATCACCCCGCCGCCGTATCCTCGCCCTCTACGGACATCTAAAGTTAGAGGACTAATTACTTCCTACTAAGAGCAAGGGTCACGACATGATCTAAAAAGTGATCATAGCGCGCCCCTACTGCCGCAAGCGCCTTGGGGAGTAACGACTCTTCGGTCAAGCCCGGGAGACTATTAGTCTCAAGGATAAAAATCCCTCGCGTGGGGTGGAGCATAAAGTCACTCCGTGAGTAATGCGCCAGCCCCAGCGCTTTATGAGCCGTAATGGCCATGTGTTGTAAGGTCTCCTTCTGCCGTTCACTAAAGCGCCCGGGGCAGAGCTCGCGTGAGATACCTCCGTACTTTGCCTCGTAGTCAAAAAATGATTTATGCGCAGGAGGGATAATCTCTATGGGGAAAAGTGCGTACACCTCCTGTCCTCGATACATATCTATCACACCGCAGGTCGCTTCTTTACCACGGATGTACTCCTCCACGAGTACTGTAGCAGATACCTCTCGCGCTCCGGCAATTGCCTCAATAAGCTCGGGAATAGTGCGGACTATCCTCACCCCCACCGAGGAACCATTGTCTAACGGTTTTACCACCCATGGCGGAGCAAGGGTGCGAAATATTTTTCCCGCCGCACGGTCCTCCGCATCTCCATCGCGCACCGCGATGTGGCGCGGGACTTTGAGCCCTTCCGCGCTAAAGTGCTCTTTTGCAAGAGCTTTGTTCATCGCAATAGTAGAGGCGTAGGCGCGTGAACCTGTGTACGGAATTTTTATTCCATCTAAAATGCGCTGGACTCCCCCATCCTCGCCGAAAGTACCGTGGAGCGCGTTAAAGACAACATCAACCGAGTGCGGAAGTCGTGGTGGTTGTGTGGGAAGTCCATCAATGTGCCACGCTCCTTCGCGGGTAAGGAGGATGTCACGTGTCTGATATTTTTCTTGCGGCAAATGCTTGAGTATCGAGCCACCGGTTTTGAGCGAGACCTCATACTCCGCGCTGGGTCCTCCACGGAGCACGCCGACACGGATCTTTGCCATAGTGCTGACTAGAGAGCGGACTTGATCTTGTCCATCACGTCATCCAAAGTAAAGTTTGCTTTGATGAGGAATTGGTCGGCACCTAAGAGTTTAGCTTTCTCAATATCCTCCTTCTGCCCCAAGTTGGAGAAGACAATGACAGGAACTTTTTTTAAATCATTGTGCGCCTTTAACTTACCGAGGACGCCAAAGCCATCCAGCCCGGGCAAGAGGAGGTCAAGGAGGATGAGATCGGGCTGTTCATCTTGTGCGGTTACGAGTGCTGACTCTCCGTCAACGGCAACGGCAACAACATAACCCTCTTTCTCTAAACGCTTTGCTGTAAGAGAGCGGAGGAAGTTATCGTCTTCAACAATAAGAATTTTTTTCTGTGTAGGCATAGGGACAGTGTAGCATTCTCTCCTGCCGTCAACAAGTCTCTAGGTGGATTGGTGGACAGGCAATTCCACGTGGAACTCGGTCCCCTCCCCCTCCGTGCTCTCAAACCAGATGGAGCCGTGGTGCGCCTCAACAATGGTTTTGGCAATGTAGAGGCCGAGACCTGAACCGTTGGGCTCGGATCGCTTGGCGTTGGTTGCGCGGTAAAATTTAGTAAAAATATCGTGTTGTGCCTTCTCATCGATGCCAATGCCGCTATCTTTGACAATAAGCTCAACTACCGCGCGTGCCGCGTTCACGCGATCGGTGTTGAGCATTACCGCGATCTCTCCTCCCACCGGCGTGTACTTGATGGCATTCTCTATGAGGTTATCCAGAACCATGCGGATCTTATCAATATCTAGCTCCACGAGCGGCACCGAACCCTGTGGTTTGTTAAAGACGAGATGTACTCCCTTACCAATCGCCGGGGCTTGGAACTCAACCACAGAGCCTTCAATAAGTTTGACCGAATCAAAGTACTCAAAGATAACCTCAAAACGTTCGTGCTCAATTTTATCAATACTCAAAATCTCATTAACAATGCGCACCATCCGCTCCGTCGCGGCAAAACCCTTCTCCAAAAGTTCCCGCTCGTTTGGGTTGGGATTCCCTTGGAGTAGTGCTTCAAAAGTCCACTTAATCCCCGCAATCGGCGTGCGCAATTGGTGCGTTGCCACAGATACAAAGTCTGACTTCGCACGATCCAAGCCAGAAAGACGGGTATTTGCGCGCTCCACCTCATACTCCTTTGATTGGAGAGCGCGCGCGGTCTCCTCATTAACAAGGTTTGGTTTTGTAGAATTCGGTAAAATATTTTTCTGCAGAGTGCGCGGCGCGGAGAGGAGCGCGGCCCGATCACGGAGTGCCTTGCCGTAACTCGCCGCGCTCCCACCAACAATGATGAGAGTGAGAATGAGAATGAGCTCAGAGAAAGGTATGGGGAGAGAAACAAGCTCGGTAACAAAACTAAACGATGTAAAGAGAGGGAGTGCAATCAAACTCTCTCCCCCTAAGGAAGCAAAGAGAACCACGAGGGCAGTAATGAGAGAGATAGTGATGGAGGAACGTGAGTGGAAGAGGGACGCACTCCCCACCACCGGCACAATCAGGAGCGTGAGCACCCCCCACTCGCCTGAAAGGAGCGCGCAGAGCGGAAGTGCGATGAGATCAAGTGTAATTTGGATAACCGAGAGTGTAGATAGGAAACGCGTTCCACTGTTCATCCTGATAGCAATACTGGCAAGGAGTAAGACAAGTGCAAGGATCGCGTAGACGCTGGGGACAAAGAGTCCGCGGGTTGGAGTAGTAACAACGACGGATCCACTTTGGGTAAGATAAGTTGCGGTTGCAAGAGCAATAAGAATAGCGGCAATAAAAAGTCGCTCTATAGCGTACACAATGTTTGCCTGCGCGCGTGCGCGCACCGAGGCCGCATTTTCCATAGCACTAGTATAACACTCCTAGTAAATTTTCCCTCGCAGATTCCGGTGGTAGGCAATGGCAAAGCGATGCACCTCTGCGTTGATGGCAAAAATATCCTCCTTATGATCGCGAATGATGCCACTCTCACCGTTAATGTGATGCGCTGTATGCCGCGCATCTTTAGTCACCGCGACAACGGGGATAGTAAGCTTTTGCTGTTTTAAGATATTCTCTGTGGCATTTTTTTGCGCTACTCCTCCATCCACCACAATGAGCTCTGGCAAGGGCCATTCTCGATGCTTGAGGCGGCGCGTGAGCACCTCAATGAGCGCACCAATGTCATCGTTCTTTTTAATCCGTAATTTAAATTTACGGTACTCACTTTTTGCCAATCTCCCTCCGTACATCACTACCATCACTCCCACGCCTGAAGTGCCAGAGATGTGGGAGATGTCATAGGATTCAATTCGTGCTTCACGAATTGTCCCGAGCGCAGTCGAGGGGCTACGTTTATTTGCTTTAATCATTGCAACGTCACGGATATGGGTAAGTGCAAAAACCTGATTACGTGCGCGTGCCGCCTCCTCAAATTTTTGCGCGTGCGCGTATTCCCTCATCTCTCGCTCTAAAGTTTTTATGAGTTCTCCTTTTTTCCCTCGGAAAAAAAGTTTGAGGTGCGTGATAGTACGCGCGTACTCGCGCGTACTTATGGCGCCAGTGCACACGCCGGGACAGAGCCTAATTTGAACATTAAAACACGGAATGCCAGCCCAAGGCTGGCAGGTATCTCTGTACGGAAATATTTTTCTCACGATCTTCATCGCTTCCTTAAGCTCCCCACCATGGGGGAAGGGGCCTACTTCAAATTGGATGGGGTGATCAAAAAAAGGGAGATCTTTTGCGCGTATAATAAGCACACGAGGAAAATCCTCTTTGGTAATAATTACGTAGTTCCAGCTCTTATCATCCTTGGCATCCACATTGTACTTTGGTTGATGGCGTTTGATGAGCTCGGCCTCTAGAATGAGCGCCTCCAAAACAGAGTCGGTTTGTTTGTATTCAATAGTTGTGACAAGCGCTACCATACTCATAATGCGTTGGCCCCGTGTCTCACTCACATCTTTACCAAAGTAGCTCTTCACTCGGTCACGGAGCGAGGTGGCTTTGCCAATATACAAAATCTCCCGAACCCTTCCTCGCCCGCCATAGCCTTGGCGACGGCGAGTAAACAGATACACCCCGGGAGTATCCGGTAGTCCCATTTTTTGCACCTCTTGACGAGTCATAGTATCTAGTATATAATAAAAAGTAGAAAAGTAAATCTTTGAAAGGAGCCAAAGGATGTATCTTTCGGAATTAGATCACACGCAGTATAGGTTTCCCACCAATATACCTGAAGTAGGATCGGTCATTCAAATAATTCTGTCTTCCATGACTAGCGAACGACCGCATAAATACATCGTGGAATGCAGTGTCATCTTACGAGAATTTCAGGATGATGATGGTCGCTATTCTCTAACGGTATTCGTACCGGATAAAGAAAATAGCGGATTACCATCCTACAGGTATATCGGATTTTCAGAAGATCGAAGATTTCGGATCGACAAGATGCAATGGTCACTCTATGCTGCTTCTGGATGCACATCGAAGTCTGAGCATTCCTCCAAGTGGATTCCCGATGATGTCGTCGGAGTGTTTGTAGTTTCGCGCCCCTCATAGGGGCGCTTTTGTTTTATCCATTTCATAAGTCTCTACGATCGTATGTAGTTGTGTAATTAGATAATTATCCCATAAAACAAGCGATCGCTTGAATTGTGGTACAACTGTACAAGTGCTTGACAAGTTTATAGAATGGGTGTATAATAGTAGGTAGAAGATAAAAACCCTTATTTCGCAAGGCGAAGACGGGTAAATTGAAAAATTGAAGTAGAGGAGCTCACTCACATGATCACGTTGTGCATCTTCCTAATGGTCTCGGTAACGGCGGCATTGGCAATGATGTTCAGAAGTAAAAAACCGTCCCCGCGTGCGAGCGAAATTATGTTTCCGGTGTCCCCAGACAACATCGTGCCCGCCGCCCCAAAGCCGATGAAGCGAGAACGCACTATGCGATCAAGGCGTCCAAGAAATGGCTTCGACAGACTCACGTGTCGAGATGTCGGGGAAGTGGTGATCATCGATTGCAGAGATCGCCATTCTTTCCGCAGAGTGACACGGGCTATCGATCAAGTCTGTGGCGCCAGAAAAAGGGGTCTTGACCACAAGCGGTATGTGCGAGAGAGAAAAGTGACCGTTCACAAGGAGGAGATGCCTAGCATCGCTCTCGCGCTACACGGAGCCAAGTATCATGAACTCCGTGCCACCGCATAATTCCTATCATCTGCAGCACCCCACCAGTTATGCTGGTGGGGTTTTTTTATCTTTTGTACGGTGTATAGTACAGTCAGACTGTTCTCTGGAGGTAAACATATGACCGTCTCGTATCAGTGGTTCATTGAACCAAAAGATAGTTTTACTAACGAAGCAATCGCCCGAGTAACAGACACGGAAGATGCTGAAACGTCAAAATTTTGTGAAGATGGCCGAAAGCATGATCTTTGGTGCGTACCCTACAGTATTGTAAGCTTCTTTCTCAAAAGTAAGAGAACTGACCCACTTACCTTTACTGTGTGGGTACGGCGTGGGAATGGGAAGATACGGAAATGGCTCTTCCTTAAAAAAAAGATGGGAAAGAAAGTCGTGTGCGAAGTTTAACTTCGCACATTTTTTTGAGTACACGTTTTTCAGGATAACCACTTACTTTATTATCATATTAACCCACGGTCGTGTGTTAGTGCGACAATGATTTTTATGTTTGTTTTTTCTTCAAGGCTTTCTTGAGATACTTGGCTGTGTAGGATTTGGGATTATTGGCAATATCTTCGGGAGTACCTTTGGCAACAACCCTCCCTCCCCCATTGCCTCCCTCGGGACCCATGTCAATCACCCAATCAGCACATTTAATCACGTCCATGTTGTGTTCAATGAGCACCACCGAGTTTCCTCGCTCAACTAATTTTTGCAAAATTAAGAGGAGATGCTTCACATCCTCATAGTGGAGCCCCACCGTTGGTTCATCCAACAGATATATGGTGCGCGTAGTGAGCGGGCGATAAAGTTCGCTACTGATTTTCATTCGTTGTGCCTCACCGCCCGAGAGGGTTGTTGCGCTCTGCCCCAGTTTGAGATAGCCAAGCCCCACTTCCATCAGGGTTTCTAGCCTATCGTTAATTGCGGGGATGTCTTTAAAAAAAGTGTATGCCTCCTCTATGGTCATCTCAAGTACGTCATAAATACTTTTCTTTTTATACTGAACTTCCAAGGTCTCTTTTTGGAAGCGCTTCCCAAAACACACCGAGCACGGCACGTAGACCGTGGGGAGGAAGTGCATCTCTACCGCCATCTCACCATTACCTTGGCACGCCTCACAGCGCCCTCCCTTAACATTAAAGGAGAAGCGCCCCGGTCCCCAACCCCGCACACGCGCAAGTTCCGTGTGCGCAAAGAGATCACGGATGTGCCCGAAGGCACCCGTGTAGGTTGCAGGGTTAGAGCGCGGCGTGCGTCCAATAGGACTCTGATCAACCAAAATAACGCGCCCTAAAAATTCTGTACCAAGAAACTTGGCACAATGATATGTTTTTGGAGAACGGTAACGTCTATCAAAACGTGCTGCCAAATTTTGGTGGAGCACGTCGTAGAGGAGCGTGCTCTTGCCAGAACCAGAGACACCAGTGATAGCCACGAGCTTATTAAGTGGCACATCAATGTTTTGATTTTTTAAATTATGCACCGTGGCACCTATGATTTTAAGTTCTCCTTTTTCACTTGTGCGACGTTTCTGTGGAGTCTCAATACACTCATCGCCACGCAGATAGGCAAGAGTGAGTGAGTGACTCGCATCTTTTTTTGCAGTAAGCAATTTTTCCGTCTCGCCAGAGGCCACAATGTGCCCCCCGTGCACCCCCGCGCCCGGACCAATGTCAACGAGGTAGTCGGAAGCAAAAATAGTGTCCTCGTCGTGCTCTACCACAATAATAGAGTTACCCAAGTCACGGAGTTCCATCACCGTACTAATGAGTCGATCATTGTCGCGCGCGTGCAAGCCAATAGTGGGCTCGTCCAACACGTAGAGCGTGCCGGTTAAACGCGAGCCGAGTTGTGAGGCAAGGCGTATACGCTGTGCCTCTCCTCCAGAGAGTGTGTTTGCTCGCCGATTGAGCGCAATGTACTCCAATCCAACGTTGAACATAAAGGCGAGCCGAGATTCTATTTCCCTAAAAACAACCACTGCTATCTCCTTATCTTTATCATTGAGTGTGAGGTGCTTAAAAAATTCGCGCGCGTCTGCGATGGAAAGTGACGATACTTCCACTATATTTTTTCCCCCCACCAAGACCTTGAGCGCCTCGGGTCGCAGACGCGCGCCACCGCACACTTCGCACGCTTCCTCACCAAAAAGATGTTTAGTCCCCAACCCATTACACGCTTCACAGGCACCTGCGGGTGAATTGAAGGAGAAGATTCGTGGCTCCAGCTCGGGGTAGGAAAAGCCGTCATAGGGGCAGGCAAATTTTGAGGAGACAACAAACCCTCCACTCTCTCCTACTATCACCCGCACTAGTCCGTCTGACTCGGTGAGTGCACGTTCAACCGCCTCTGCCAAACGCTCGTTGGTACTTTTTTTATCAAGCTTCCAATCCTCTGGGGTAAGTTCGTCAATGAGCACATCAATATCGTGCTTGGCGTGCCGCCCCAAGACAATGCGTTCGCGCAAATTTTTGCGCGCACCGTCTACCAAGACCTCGCGGTAGCCCTTGTCTAAAAAGTCGTAGAGGAGCTGGTAGTATTCCCCCTTGCGCCCCCGCACCACCGGTGCGTAAATGAGTATGTTCTCCTTAGTTTTCCCTGTGCGCTCGTTAATGAGGGTGATAATCTCTTCGTTAGAAAGTTTTTGGATCTCACGATCACAGATAAGACAGTGTGGCTTACCCACCCGTGCATAGAGCACGCGGAGATAGTCGTAGATCTCGGTGATGGTCGCTACGGTTGAGCGCGGGTTATTGGAGCGTGACTTTTGATCAATAGAGATAGCTGGCGAGAGACCCGTGATCTCGTCCACATCTGGCTTTTGCATTTGTTTTAAAAATTGTCGTGCGTAGGCAGAGAGTGACTCAACGTAGCGCCGCTGACCCTCGGCAAAAATAGTGTCAAAGGCAAGCGAACTCTTACCCGAACCCGAGAGTCCTGTAAATACCACCAACTTACCCCGAGGGATCTCAAGGCTGATATTCTTTAAATTGTGCGTGCGCGCACCTTTAATAACAATTTTATCGCTGGTATTTTTAGACATAGGAACCTCTCACTATACACATACTTTTATCCACTTGCAAAAAGATTTTTACTCTGTTATCCTATTAGGAGCACGATCTTTGGACAAAAGGAGGTTGCCACTCATGCACATAGGCAGCTATAAAAACGAGGTAGTACCACAACCGTTTCTATGGGCAGGCATCATCCTACTCATCGGAACCATCATCCTCACAATCGGTAGCGCCATCAGTAGTATCCACTAGTCCACAACGTCGCCTCCAGGCGACCACATTTACCACCCTTTTCTGGAGCCGGAAAGGGTGGCTTTTTATTTACCCTGAGCGAAGTCGAAGGGTTTACTTCCCCTCTAGCGCTTTTATCTCATCTCGCAGGAGTGCCGCGGTCTCAAAATCTAGCTCCTTTACCGCATCGTTCATTTGACGCACTTTTTGCCGGATCAACTTCTTTTTATCTTTGCCAAAAACTTGCTTGTCTAATGCGAGCTCGGCAAGTACTGCCTTACTGTGGAGCGACTCCAAACTCTCGGTAATATCTTTAATACTCTTCATAATAGTCTGCGGGATAATGCCATGTTTTTTGTTGTAGGCAAGCTGGATAGTACGCCTGCGATTAGTCTCATTAATGGCGCGCTCCATGGAACCCGTGAGCACATCGGCATAGAGGATCACGCGCCCTGCGGCATTACGCGCGGCACGCCCAATAGTTTGGATGAGCGACACATCACTCCGTAAAAATCCCTCCTTATCGGCATCCAAAATACCAATGAAGGAGACCTCGGGTAAGTCCAAGCCCTCACGCAAGAGGTTGACTCCCACCAGGCAATCAAAAGTACCACGACGGAACTCGGTGAGTATTTTAATACGCTCCAATGTTTTAATATCACTGTGCAGATACTCTGATTTTATTTTTTTCTCTTTAAGATACTCGCTCAAATCCTCTGCCATTTTTTTGGTGAGCGTAGTTATCAGTGCTCTATCCCCTTTTTTGACCGTCTTCTCTACCTCGTTTATTAAATCCTGCACTTGGCTCCGCCCATGGCGGACCAGCCCTGAGCTGGCGGTTACAGTGATAGGTCTTAACTCTATACTAGGATCCACAAGCCCTGTGGGACGTATGATTTGCTCCACAATTTGTGTGCTGTGCTCACGCTCATAGTCTGCCGGCGTAGCACTGGTAAAAATAACCTGCCCCACCCGCTCCTCAAACTCGTTGAACATAAGAGGGCGATTGTCGCGCGCGCTGGGTAGACGGAAGCCGTGCTCAATTAAAACTTTTTTGCGACTCTGATCGCCCGCGTACATACCACCAATCTGCGGCACAGTAACGTGCGACTCATCAATAATAGTGAGGAAATCGCCTTGTGCTGAAAAGTATGCAAGCAAGGTATCGGGAGCCTCCCCTGCCGCACGCCCCGAGAGATGGCGGGAGTAGTTCTCTATCCCACTGCAGTACCCTACCTCTTTGATCATCGCAAGGTCATAGCCCGTACGGCGCTTGAGACGATCTGCTTCCAATAATTTGCCCTCCTTCTCAAACTCTTTTAATCGCTCATTCAATTCCACCTGTATAGATTTAATTGCCGCCTCGCGCGCCTCTTTGCTCGTTATAAAGTGTTTGGCAGGGAAAATAAAAACATTCTGCTCCTCCCTAAGAATTGTGTGTGAGACAGGGTCAATGGTAGTGATAGTAGAGACCTCATCTTCGTGCAAACTAATACTCCATATAATGCGCTCACCAGTGGGCATGACCTCCACCCTATTGCCGGTGGCACGGAAAGTCCCTGGATTGAGGTCCGCATTAGTGCGCTCAAAGTGCACCGAGACCAAGTGCTGCATAAGCTCCGAGCGCGAGAGTTTTCTACCTAGCTCTACTTTTAAATTCTCACGCTCGTACTCCTTGGGGCTCCCGAGTCCGTAGATACACGAGACGGAGGCAACAATGATCACATCTTTGCGGGTAAGGAGTGCTTGGGTGCTCGCATGGCGGAGGCGCTCAATCTCCTCGTTAATAGACGCATCCTTCTCTATATACGTATCCGTGATGGGCATATACGCCTCGGGCTGGTAGTAATCGTAGTACGACACAAAGTAGTGCACGGCGTTATTGGGGAAAAATTGTTTGTACTCTTGTGCTAATTGCGCGGCGAGTGTTTTATTGTGTGCAATAACGAGCGTTGGCTTTTGCACCTGCGCAATAACATTGGCCACCGTAAAAGTTTTACCGGAGCCGGTCACCCCCAACAATGTTTGGAAACGTTCTCCCTTTTGTAACCCCTTCACTAACCCCTCAATTGCCTTAGGCTGATCCCCGGAGGGTTGGAATGGAGAATATAATGTAAACTTTTCACTCATATACGCCCATTAATCTACCACACCCGTCAACTCTTTCCCATCATTATTTATTGTTGCACTAACACACGACCGTTGCTTAATACGATAATAAAAATAAAAAATACATACAAATGAATTAGGCATCCCACCTCCATACGATCGTGGAAATTTGGAATAATTGACAAATTTATTTTTCTACTAATTTAAAGCGTGGGAAAGTTTGCCCGTCACGCTCCACCATCTCAGTAAACATATGCACAGGACGTATCCATGTGTCGTGCTCACCATAGAGCGCTTGATACACCACATACTCTTCCATTGTTTCCGAATGCTTCGCTACTCCTAACACCTTATAACGCTTCCCCTTAAAGTGCTCATACTCTCCAATCTTTATTTCACTCATACACGAGAGTATAGCAAAGCAAAAAGAAAGAGCAGCTAGCGCTGCCCTGGAACGGGTTGTTTTCTGAGATTACCGATGTAGGAGACAACGAAGAATAGGATGTAGACAAGAGCGATAATTCCGGTCATACAGTACCCCGTATCCCATCCGGTAAAATACTTTCCGACAAGTCCTGCACCAAAAAGTGCAAGGTAACCAAATAAAGCAAGAATAACCATTGGCATAGGAATATCCTCCTTAAAGAGCGTTTCTATTAGTATACTCTATCTTCTATATTTTGTCAAGAACTCTCTTTTGTACTCCACAAAGGTGCCATTAAAGATTGCCTGCCGTAACTCCTCGGTGAGGCGCACTACAAAGCGCATATTGTGGATACTCGCGAGCGTCCCCGCAAGCATTTCTCCCGCGCGGAAGAGGTGCGCAAGATAGGCACGACTATAGTGTGCACAGGTGTAGCAATCACAACCCTCTTCCATCGGCGCAAGATCCTTGCGGTACTGGGAATTCCCAATATTCATCCTACCCTCTCTTGTGTGGAGTGTACCAGTTCTGCCGTGCCGTGTTGGTGTCACACAGTCAAATAAGTCACAGCCATTCTCTACTCCGTTAATAATATCTTCCGGCTCACCAATACCAAGCAGGTGCCGCGGCTTGTCCTCCGGCAAGAGCGCGTTGACCCACCCCACCGCCGTGCCAATATCATCTTTATTAAAAGAGCCTCCGATGCCAAAACCATCAAAAGGCATCCCCCCAATCACTCGTGCACTCTCCTCACGGAGCTCCCGCACGCGCCCGCCCTGCACTACCCCCAAGAGTTGTTGCGGCCCACCGAGTGCTTGATGCTTTTCTAAACTCCATCGCGCCCAACGATGTGTCCTCCCGAGTGCCTCTTTTTGGTACTCATCGCTCGCATGCGGTGAGGTGCACTCATCAAACGCAAAAATAATATCTGCTCCAATATTATGTTGGATCTCAATGGAGCGCTCGGGGGTAAAAAAATGTTCACTGCCATCGCGATGTGATTTAAACGAGACTCCATCTTCTGTCACTGTAGCCAGAGGTGCTTCGGAGGGGTTTGAGGTCGGACTTCCCTCTGGAAGTCGGACTTCGGTTAGGCCCCTTACCTCGCCGCGTGCCACTTTACTCACTCCCCCCTTACCAAATGCCGCCCCGAGCGAGAACGCTTGGAAGCCTCCCGAATCTGTCATGGTAGGGCCATCCCAATTCATAAATTTTCCCAAGCCCCCCGCATCGCGCACCAGCTCATCACCCGGCTCAAGGTACAGGTGGTAGGTATTCGCAAGCACCACCTGCGCCCCCACTTCCTTAAGCATGTCGGTAGTGAGAGACTTTACCGTTGCCTGCGTGCCCACCGACACAAAGGCAGGAGTTTTAATGACTCCATGCGGAGTATCTAAAATGCCCGCACGAAGGAGTTCACCCTCCCATTTTTTCTCAATAGTAAAAGCCACAGATAAAATTTAGGAAGACTGGTTTGCGAGCGCGAGTGCTCCATGGAGACCACCAAGGTCACCAAGTGTTGCATGCTCAAGAGGAGGGTGAGTAACAAACACCGTGAGCGTAGTGGTTAATTGATCACGCACAGCGGCAAGCGGTATCCCAATCTCATTTAACATACTCCCACCGAGCACCACAATATCAGGAGACCAGTGGACGATAGTGTTGTTGATGCCGAGCGCGAGGTAGTACGCAAGCTCTTGCCAAATAGCGACGTCACCTATCTCTCGCGGATGACGATTATATTTTTTTTCTACTGCGGCCCCCGAGACAAGCTCCTCCAATGTGCGTACCCCATCAATAATTTGATGCCCCGGCTCAAACCCGTAGGAATTTTCATCAATGCGGCCATCAACGATACGTGCGCCACCCACACCAGTTGAGACAGTAAGGTACGCGACAATACGTTGACCCTTACCCGCTCCCACCCGCGCTTCGCCAAGTCCCACGAGCGCGGAGTCGTTCTCTATACGTACCTCTGTTTGGAAGGCCCTCTCCAAACTTGCGCGGATATTCTGCCCCGTCCAGAGGGGAAAATGTGGGTGTGCACGCATACACCCCGTGTGTCGCTCATAGGCGCGTATACCCCCGCACGCTTTTGCTATTGATCTACCACCAGCACAATCAAGCGCGCGTGAGGTGATAATGCTTATCGCCTCGTCGTAGTCAACAGGGGTTGAAAAGATAAGAGGCTCACTAAAGGTCTGCCCATCATCTGACGTTGCGAGACGCGTTTTTGTTCCGCCAATATCAAAGAGGAGTATCATGGTGCAAGTCGCGCGCGCGTTGCCGCTTTGTACTCATTAACATTCGGCTGATCAAACGCATTCACTCCCATAAGTTGCGCAAGGTAGAGTGTTGCGAGCATCTCTGTTTGCATCCACGCCCCAAGGGCGCGCTCATCTATCTGCGGGAAAATAATTTTTGTGTAGGGAAGCGAGTGAGCTTGATACGCTTCCTCTGTTCCTTCAAAGATAGCTTTGTTGATGGTAGAAAAATTCTTTGGATCTCCCGACTCGCGCTCAACACTCACAAAGGTTGTTGCACTGTGGGCCGCTCCCCCAAGGTAAAATTGCCCCAGTGAGTGGAGATCAACAGACCCAATAGAGACCGTGGGGAGCATCCCCTTTCCCCCTTTCCCCAGACTCTCGGCGTTGAGTTGGCGCCACCATGCACCGAGTGAGGCGCATTGCGGTGCAAAAATAAAGAGATTGTGTGCAAAGAGCCCCCGCGCTTCCCAACTACTGCGTACCACGGCCATAGTGAGCGCATCATTTTCTTCAGGATCAGGAGAGAGACCACTTGTGCGCGCAGAGCGCGCACCCTCTAAAAGGAGCGAGGTATTAATACCAGCAAGCGAAAGAGGAATGAGGTGCGCCAGAGTAAACACACTAAAGCGCCCACCAATTGCGGGGATGGTCGTGATGAGATTCCATTTGCGAGTACGCGCAAGGTTGGCAAGCGGCGATTCTTCATCAGTAAGGTAAACAACACGGTCAGTGACATTAGTAGCACCAAAACGTGCACCAAGATACGTGAGAAACGCCTCGCTGTTTGCGATAGTCTCCGTTGTTATACCCGATTTACTTATCACAAGAACGAGAATCTCTTCCGGATTCTCTATCCGCTCCTCTATTGCTTTTGTGACTAAACTAAAAACCGCGGGAGAGAGCGCGTCAAGGTAGAGCAGTTTTGGAGTGCGCGCCAGGAGCGCATCTGCCCAGCTATAGCGCGCTTGGTAGAGTGCGTAGCTCCCCAGAGATGAGCCACCGATGCCAACAACAATGATAAGTTTTAATTTTTCGCTGGAGAGGGTAGAGACCGCCTTCTTAAGTGCGTTATCTTGCAATTCATCAAAGGGGAGATTGATGCACGATTCAGGAAAGTCGTATGAGAGCGAACTAGCAACTTGATCAAGGTGGGCACGATAGTCCTCAAGGTTAGAAACAGCCGCGGCACTCTCCGCGTCAGAGACTCCTGAACTGCCCTTATGGGTAAAAGCGATACTCCGCATACACTTCAGTATAGCGCCCAGAGAGCTTCCCTGCTATAGGCGGTTGCTCACGGGGTCACAGGCCTTGCAGATACCCAACTCTTCTAACTTATCCAAGTAACTGATGATCGCATTTACATAAGCTGCATGACTCCATACCAGTGGCGCTGTTGAGAGAGCAATCCCACTGTAGGGGTGAACTTGTTCAGGAAGTATGCCACTACTATCTGCGCGCGCATTCACCCATTCAAAAATTTCTTTTACTTTTGTGAGATCTGCTTCATTCTTTGCGCGCGCAATAAAATATTCCGCGAGCCACAGTGTGGTTACGATCCACGGATTACCAGGGGTATCGGCGCCCACACGGTAGTATTGATCTCCTTGGTACCGAGCAACTCCCCCAATGCCACCCTTAAAAACAAGATCCCTCTCCATTACCTCAAACGAACGGACAATACGACTGTCGATAGGAGGGAGGACACCAAACGAGAGCACACCGTAAGCACTTGAGGCATCTAAAGTATGGTCTGATGAGAGCATTCCATCAACAAGAGATGTTGATCGGCAAAAATGCCCCCGTTCTTCATCCCAGAGGTGTGCGAGAATGGCCGCCTTAACCTCTTGCGCGGCTTCCACAAAACGTGTCTCACTTTTTGCCTTTCCTAAAATTGAAGCAAAGCGCGATGCTGCTACAAGCGCTCCATACACACTTGCTACGGTGTAGGTGTGGATTCCGTAGCGCTCCTCCCAGAGGTCGTGCGATGCGAGCGGCAAGCCCGTATGCTCATCGCGATAAGACATCATAAACTCTGCAGTATGTTTAATGAGGGAGTTGTACACCACTTCAATAAACTCCAAATCCTTGGTGAGCTCATAGTGTCGCAGAAGTGCAGTGAGGACCAGCGCTGTCTCATCCTCTTGGATGGGAAGTGTAGGAAGATGTGTCTCGCGGTCAACCCACCCATGCCATGAGCTCCCGAGGGATCGGTCGGGGCTATATTTGTGCATAAAGTAACCGTGCTCCGAGACTACAGCATTAGAGAACTCAAAGAAGCGTTGCGAGACAGTAAAGTCACCCGCGCGATCAAGAGCAAGAGCAGAGTACGCACCGTCACGATGCCACATGTAGCAATAATTATCTTTGCCTCCCTGTTGCATTATGTCGGCATCACTGGAGGCAATGATGGCGCCGCCGCGATCAGCATGCGCACGGATAATAAAGAGGGATTTTTTGAAAAGAGCAACAGTGGCAGGTGAGAGTCCATGGTAAGTAAAGTTCTGTCGATTGATCCACGCCTTCCAAAAATCGGTCGTCGTTTTCTCCATGTGCGCGGGACTCTTGTGGAGCACGAGCGCGTTGAGCCGTTTGGCATAGCGGTGCGAGCGAGCGACGCATACCCAATAGGAGGAGATCCGCTCCTCCCCCGCGGCATACTCGGCAGAGAGACCAATCACCGAGTCGGCAGAGCCGTGCTCTATTGGATTTTTAGAGAGCGCTCCATCTTCTGCATCGCGGTGTGTCCCCTCCTTCCCCTCCGCGTGGTAGACACCTGTTGAATAATCATCAAATGCAACACCATCAAGGCGCGCGCTTATTAAAAAGACGCGCTTACCACGGTAATGGATAATGGAGTGTGTGGCTGGATCGTAATAAGCAGTGTGAGCGCGCGAGGACTCGGAGAGTTCAAACTGATGAGCAAAGTAGAGCTTAATAGTACGCGCAGTACCACGTAAATTTTTTATAGTCACACGACGCAAGAGAACATTACGCTCGTTGTAGACCGCATCGGAAATGCGGAGAGAGACACCAAGGATACGATTTTCTGCATGGGTACTACCCGCAAGTGATTCATTAGCGCTCTCCACTTTTACCTCCCATGAAGGGTCAGAGAGCCAGGCGAGGGCGCCATCAACGTACACGCCAACTCGGTGTACATTATTCCCCCCAATGTGGTTCTCCAATCCGACATAGGGAAAATAAAAATCACGCACTTGGCCCACGTGGTCAATGCCAACTAAAATATTCCCATTGCCGAGTGTAAGCGCTTTGGGCATACCAGTACATAGATTGTATCACGCACCCGCCCACTCCGCGCAGTGGATAAACCATTCAAGCGGTCGCTTGTTAAATAGGATAATTCTTTGATTTATTAATTACACAACTACTCACGATCGTATAGGTTTGTGAAATACGGAATAAATATGAGGTATTAGAGGAACTACAGAAATCCGAATTGTTTCCGTAATGCGTAATCCTCCTCTATTGAGTCTGCGACGATGTAAAGGACGGAACGACCAACATATAAATCTGTTTTAAGGAGAGTGATGAAGTCAGCACAATCATGAGGAGTAACCCACATACTCCGTTGGAGTTGTATAAATCCTGCCTCTTTGAGCTCTACACGCAGTAGATCACGTTGTTTGCGAGAACGCTCATGAATATCAAAGGCAACAATGCGCCATTTACCATCCCAGCGAGTCTTTTTTTGTCTCTTTAACCACTGTTGTATCCGAAATTGTTTAAGGGCATGTTCTCCGCGAGGAGTTAACGTAATACGTCGCTTTTCATCTACATGCAGATACTTCCGCGCGATGAGAGTGGTGATACGTGATTGGATATAATACCTCCTCCTCTCCCCTCGCTTATCTTTAAATAAGTAGGGGTAAAGCTTCATAATGTTTGGCATTACGATTGCAAGAGTAAGTACTCCGGCCACTGCAATAGAAGCAAGAATGATCTCGGTTAATTGTTCTCTCTTTTGATCTGTCATGAATGCTCTCTCATAGATACAATGAATAATTACACAACTTCATACGATCGTATATGGTTATGTAAAAACGAACAAGTAGATTATGTAGTAGTTGTTGTTGCTCCGAGACGAAGTTTGAGATCTTCTAAAACGTTCATATAGGAGATGAAGGCGTCGTAGGGACTCTCGTAGGGGTTAAAGTATTTATGTACGTCACCGTCGTTCCACCACTTGGTACACATATAGTAAAAATGGTCAGAAGTAGTGAGCCGCCGCCAATCCTCCATAAGGCGCCGATCGCTTGAGGCACGCACTGCTGGCTCCAATTCATAGAGGCGCGAGATGGCATCGTGTTGTATCTCATTGGAGAGCCATGCCGAGAGATCGCGCTCGGTGTCGGCCCACGAGACAAAGTTAGTCACATCTAGCTCCCCCACCGGCGCGTAACGCTCAACCGCCTCCGAGACAGTGACAAAGTCATTATCGGGATGTTTGAGTACCTCGCGCGGAAGTGACTCTAAAAATTTAAAGATACCCGTGTCCTCCCACTGATGTTCGCCAAAAGTCTCGTAATCCATAAAGAGATTCACTGTATGCCCATTGCCGTTGATTGCGTTGATCCACTCTGCAAATTTATTTGCCGTGAGCGGATACTCCTCCCACGCGCGCGAGCCAAAACGGAAAGCTATGTCGTCAGAAAGTTTGTAATTTTTTAAGAGGAGCGAGAGTGTAGTCCCCTGTGGCCGATACACAAAATTAGGACTCTGCCACCCAAGGATATGATCCGCTCCCTCGGCAATCACTCCGTGGAAGCCGAGGCGCTCTGCCGCGCGCGCTAAATCATTGTTGTAGATGAGCTCGGTGTTGCGGAAAACACGTGGAGTAACTCCAAAGAGCGAGTGGAGCTTCTCACTGTGCATACGCACCTGTTCATCAAACTCCTCCGGTGAGTAGAGAAAGGCAAGTGAGTGGTAGTAGGTCTCTGCGAGGAATTCTACCTGTCCCGTTTTTGCCAGACGGCGGAAGGACTCCAACACATCCTCTCCAAAGGTCTCCATCTGCTCCATGAGTACCCCCGAGAGTGAGTAGCTCACGCGGAAGCGTGGCTCGGCGCGTAACATTTTGAGCATCAACTTGTTGGTGGGGAGATAGCACTTCTCCGCTACCTTGCGGAAAATGCGCTCGTTGTTTAAATTAGTTGCCGAGCGTTCATCAAAGTAGCGCCCACCCTTACCGATATCAAACACGCGGAAGCGCTTTACGCGCCACGGCTGATGGACTTGAAAATAAAAACAAACGGATGCCATGGTTTTAGACGTGTGCGAGCCCTTGGTAAACTCCGAGAACTTTTTGTGCCGCCTTCGACCAGGTGACCGCCGATGCCTCACGGTTTCCATTGGTACGCAGTGTTGATTGGAGTGACTCATTTTTTAAAATGGAAACAATTTTATTTGCCATTTCATCGGTGTCCCAAAAATCGCTTTTTAAAGCGTGCGAGAGAACTTCAGACACTCCACTCTGTTTGGAGATGAGTACGGGGGCACCATTTGCCAGTGCCTCCAGTGGCACAATCCCAAAAGGCTCCGAGACCGAGGGCATCATCACCACGTCTGCGGCTTGATACATTTTATCGCGCTCCTCGTCCCACAGCGCACCAACAAAAAACACTTTGTCTGAAATTCCTAAGAGCACCGCCTCACGTACCATTTGTGGCAACATATCACCGATGCCAGAAACAACAAAGACTGCCTGCGGGTAAAACTCCAGTACGCGCCGCGCGGTGCGGAGGAAGTAATCAGGACCCTTTTGCAAGGTAACGCGCCCGTGGAAGAGGACTATCTTTTTTCCCTGCGCCTTCCACGAATCGAGCTCGGAGGGAAGCCGGCGGAAGTCGCGCTCCTCTATTCCATTGTGTACCACTTCCACCTTTTCCGGCGAGATGCCGTAGCGTTCAACAATAATATTTTTAGTCCACTGCGAGACCGCGATAACGCGATCTGCCCCTTGCATACCGCGACGCTCAACGTCGTATACGTGCGCGTTCACCCCCGTACCACCGGTGCGATCAAACTCGGTCGCATGCACATGCATAATGAGAGGTTTACCACTCACGCGCTTTGCCTCTAAACCCGCGAGGAAGGAGAGCCAATCGTGCGCGTGAATAACGTCAAAAGAGGACGCGCGAGCGATTGCCGCGGCACGCGCGGCGTAGGCAAGCACCTCCTCAAAGAGGGTGCTCCCATAGATGCCCGCTCCTGCTTGTTGGTAGTATGAGAGGTAGCCCTCTTCAGTCACATAGGGGTAGAGCATGGAATTCACTCCTGTGGCTACCATGTCGGGGATATCGGCAAAACTAAAATCCATATAGTTCACCTCGGGATCCATGCGTTTGGGGAGCACAAAACGCACCCGCACCCCTTCTTGCGCGAGTGCGCGGGTCAAACCAAAACACGCCACGCCCAAGCCACCGCTGGAGCGTGGTGGAAACTCCCAGCCAAACATCAGCACGCGAAGTGCCATAGGTTCATTATACTGCCTACGTGCAAAAACCTCGGTGGAAAAAGCCCCCGTGTGAAAGATTGACGATTAAAGCTCGCTAATATCGCGTTTAGAGAAGAGGTTAACAGTCCACTCTACTGCCACCTTGACCTGTTTTTGCCAGGTGAGCATTTTAAAGAGATAAACCATACGCCAGAGGCACCATGCAAGGGGACCAGAGATGAACATCCCCCCAACAATACCTACTGCACGCCAGCGCCCGAGAGAGACGAGCACTCCCGAGGGTCGCCAGGTAAATACTTTTTGTTTAGCGCCGGTAATTGCGGCGGCAATGTTCTCTGCAGCAATGCGCGCTTCTTTGGTGGCAGATTGTGCAAGATTGGGAACGCGCACTCCGTGCGCGTCGGTTACCGCGGCAAGATCGCCAAGCGCAAATACATCCTCGTGTCCACGCACGCGCAGGAGTGCATCCACCGGGATACAGCCATGTTCATCAGTAATGGTTGTAGGGATGAGTTTAATTGAGCGCGGCTTTACTCCCGCCGTCCACACCACGGTGCGCGCGGAGATATGTTCCCCGCTCTTTAAGAGCACCCCGTTTTGAGATATTTCCGCAACGCCTACTCCGAGGCGTACCTCCACCCCTTGCGCGGTGAGTGCCGCTTCCGCCGCTATACCCAGACGAGGATCAAGCGAACAGAGGAGGCGCTCCCCTTTCTCGAGAAGCACCACGCGCGGTTCCGCGCTCCGCCCTTCACAATAGGTAGAGAGGAGTGTGTAATGAATAAATTCAGCAAGCTCACCCGCAAGTTCTACACCAGTCGGTCCCCCACCAATAACCACCACTGTCCCCAATGTTGTACGGTTGGCATCGAGCGTGTAGGCCGCGGTCTCAAAACATTCCAAAATATGATTTTTGAGTTCCGCCGCATCAGAGAGAGACTTGAGTGTGTAGGCGTACTCACTTGCGCCCGGTGTATCAAAAAAATTTGTCTCTGATCCCAACGCCAGCACAAGATAATCATAAGAAAATTCTCCCACACTCGTTTCTACATTTTTTGTAGCGAGTGAGACACGCTTCACTTTTGCCTTACAAAAATCACTCTGACCAATAGAGAGCACTGTGCGGATGGGTGCAACAATATTTGAGGGAGTAAGCCCTCCAGTAGCCACCTCGTGGAGGAGCGGAGTAAAGAGGAAATAATTTTGCTCACTAATGAGCGTGATGCGTACGTGGGGTACCTCGCGCAGTGCGCGAGAGAGGTAATAGTAGGTGTAGAGCCCGCCAAAACCGCCTCCTAAAATTACAACGTGTGGCGCACGATCCTCCTTCATCCTGTGATCATAACATGAAAGAGGAATGCAGTAACACTACTTCTTCACCCTCTGCCAGAACCAAATTGCGGCAAGTACGCCGACAATGAGCCAGACAATGCTATTGAGGAACATAATAGTCCCCATACTCCCCACACCATAGCCAAATCCCATCATAAAAAATAGTCTTTATCTTTCGACCACTTCCAGTGTAGCATGCACTCATTACTAAATCTTCTTTAAGCGGAGGGAATTAAGCACGACGGAAATTGAGGAAAATGCCATAGCGGCAGCGGCAAATATGGGGTTGAGGAGGATTCCGAAGAACGGGTACAGAGCACCGGCGGCTACAGGGATAAATGCAATGTTGTAGAAAAAAGCCCAAAAGAGATTTTGCTTTATTATCCTCATCGTCCGTTTTGAGAGCCGTATCACTTCAGGGATAAGCATCAAGTCCCCTCGCATAAGCGTAATATTTGCCGCCTCCATAGCGATATCGGTGCCCTCTCCCATCGCGATGCCAATGTTAGCTTGGGTAAGAGCCGGCGCATCGTTTATCCCATCGCCGACCATCGCCACAATCTTTCCCTGTCCTTGCAGTTCGCGCACTTTCTCCGACTTTTTGCCGGGGAGCACTTCGCTCATCACGTTATCTATGCCTACTTGAGCCGCAATAGCCCGAGCGGTACGATCGTTGTCTCCCGTGAGCATCCACACGGCTATGTTATTTTTTTTGAGGATCCGGATCGCTTCCGCCGATTCTTTTTTCAAAATATCAGCAACGGCCAGCGCACCCTGTATTTTTTTATCAATAACCAAGATCATCACCGTCTTACCCTCACTTTCAAGTTTCCTAACGCTTTCTTCATACGAGGAGAGGTCCAGACCCATGTCTTGCAGTAACGCTCTGTTGCCAAGATACACTTGCTTCTTTTCAGATCCGATAGAGAGAGCCCCCTGCAACCCCTTCCCGGGGATAGCTTTAAAATCTTCTAACCTATAGAGATCTATTTTTTTATTTTTTGCCTCATCTGTGATCGCCTGCGCCAGAGGATGTTCTGATCTCTGCTCTACACTGGCAGAAATTTTGAGTATCTCATCGCTCGTTTGAAATTCAGGAAATTCTGCGGCTGACAGAATAGTAGCCACCGCCGGTTTGCCTTGGGTAAGCGTGCCTGTTTTGTCCAAGATGACAGCGTTTATTTTATTGGCAATTTCAAGCGAGGCAGCATCCTTTACTAGGATGCCGCGGCTCGCGGCGCTCCCCGAGGCAACCATAATCGCCATGGGCGTAGCCAGCCCAAGCGCGCACGGACACGCGATTATCAAGACAGCGACAAAGTTAATGAGCGCGAAGGTAAACGCGGGAACAGGACCAAAGAAGAACCAGATCACGAACGTCAACAGAGCAACCACAAACACCGCCGGAACAAAGTAAGATGAGACCACATCGGCGAGACGCTGTATTGGAGCTTTTGAGCCCTGCGCCTCCTCTACCATCTTTATGATCTGCGAGAGAACTGTATCCTTGCCGACTTTCGTCGCGCGAAATGTGAATGTTCCAAATTTGTTTATCGTGCTCCCTATAACAACACTGCCAACCTCCTTGTGTACCGGCATTGATTCTCCGGTCACCATTGACTCATCGATCTCTGACTCACCCTCAATTATTTTCCCATCCACGGGGATCCTTTCTCCCGGTTTGACGAGCACCACATCTCCCACGCGCACTTGCGAAATGGGTATCTCAACCTCTTTCCCCTCTCGCACGATCTTTGCAGTTTTAGGCTGTAAACCAATGAGCTTTTTGATGGCTTCCGAGGCCCTCCCCTTCATCAAAACCTCAAAATATTTCCCCAAAAGAATGAGGACGATAATTATCGCCGAGGTGTCAAAGTAGAGCGCCGGCAGTATTCCTCCTTTTGTGAAAAAGAAGGGAAATGCAGTAACTGCTGCGCTATAGAAAAAAGCAGCTAAGGTACCAATAGCGATCAAGGTATTCATATCGGCAGTGCGATATTTTATGAGAAGTGTAAGTCCGCTATAGAACTGGGAACCGACCCAAAACTGCACGGGAGCTGTCAACGCAAAGAGAACCCAATTGTTGTTTATGATTGCGGGCATAAAAGGAAACCATTCAGGAAAACTCCCCAAAAAGATAAACAACGAAAGAACGCCGCCAATAATGAGCTTGTGCTTCATATCTTTTATCTGTCTTTCCCTCTCAATCTTTCCTTTATCCAGAAGTTCCTCTGCTCCTCCCTCTTCTTTCATCGGCGTATACCCTGCATCAGTAATCACCGTAAAGATATTCTCAATGGTGAGTTTTTTGGGATCAAAAACTACTTTTGCTCGTTGGTTTGAAAAATCAACATCAATATTTTGAACTCCCGTTAATTTTTTGATAGCCCCTTCAACAATCATTGCGCAATGGGGGGAATCCATGCCAAGCACTTGTATGGCGATGCTTTGTGTGTCCCCCGCGTTAGTTATTTTTTCTGCCTCCTTGTCACCAACCTCAAGATGGTACCCGACAGATTCCACCGCTTTCGCAAGATTTAACGCTGTTGTTGCCTGCTCGTCAAATTCAACAAACGCGGTTTCAGTCGCAAAATTGACCGTAGCAGAGTGTACCCCGGGCGTCTTTAAGAGCACGCGCTCAATAGTCCCCGCACAACTTGCGCAATGCATTCCCTGTATTTTATATGTCTCTTTTTTCATATTATTTTTTTAATTTTTGTTACTCTTTTCCATTGAGGAATGAACGCTGGAGTTTTATCCGCATACTCATCCCACAGCGCCCCAAATTCTTTTTGAGCATTTTTTTCTTCATTC
>CAYITB010000004.1:2549-26144 GCA_964366155.1 uncultured Candidatus Saccharibacteria bacterium | reverse complement strand
ATGATGATTTTGCTACTATAAGCGGTACTTGTATGGATAATCGTATTTTTATAAAAAATCTAGAAGAACAGGTTGGTAAGACAGTAACTATTGCTGGGTGGGTGGATGTGCGCCGCGACCACGGCAAGCTTATTTTTATTGATTTGCGCGACGCCACCGGCATGGTGCAAATGGTGGCACTCCCCACGCACGAGGAGGCGCACACGCTAGCTAATGAGGTGCGCCCCGAGTGGGTTATCTCTGTGGAGGGTATTGTCAATAAACGCCCAGAGAAGATGATCAAAGAGGGGTTGAATGGGGATATTGAGATAGAGATAAGCTCAATAGAGATCCTTGGAAAAGCAAAAGAGCTCCCTTTTGAGTTAGGGTCAGAGATAAATATTGATACCTATCTAGACTATCTTCCCCTCACGCTCCGCACGGAGCGGAGCAAAGCTATTTTTAGGATACAAGCATCTATTGTTTCCGCGTTCCGCGATTACTATCGTTCACAAGGATTTGTTGAGATACAGGCGCCAAAGTTGATTGGCGATGACGCCGAAGGAGGAGCAAACTCCTTTGATGTAAGTTATTTTGCTCATACTGCGCATCTTGCGCAGAGCCCCCAATTTTATAAGCAAATTATGGTAGGTATTTTTGAGCGCGTGTTTGCGGTAGGGAATGTGTACCGTGCTGAAAAACATTCTACAACCAGACATCTTAACGAGTACACCAGTATGGATATTGAGATGGGTTTTATTGAGAGCTTCCGTGACGTCATGCGCGCAGAGGAGGGGATGCTCCGCTTCCTCGTTGAGCGGCTCTCAAAGGAAGTATCAGCAGAGTTTTCTCTTTTGGGAGCACAAATACCTTCAGTACCAAAAGAAATTCCTGCTCTCAAATTACGTGAGGCACAAGAACTTATTAAAAAAGAAACAGGAGAGGACTGTACTAATGAACCTGATCTTGAGCCAGCGCACGAGCGCTGGCTCTGTGAGTATGCGCAAGAGACATTAGGCTCCGATTTTATTTTTATTACACACTTCCCACTCTCTAAAAGACCTATGTATACCTACGAAGATCCTACCGACCCAGGCTATGCGGCAGGATTTGATCTCCTCTTTCGTGGGGTAGAGATTACTACTGGGGGGCAACGTATTCATGACTACGATGCGTTAGTCGCTGCCATAAAAGACAAGGGTCTAGACCCAGAGAAGTTTAACTACTACCTCCAATCCTTTAAATACGGCATGCCTCCCCATGGTGGTTTTGGCCTTGGTCTTGAGCGTTTGACGGCGAAACTCCTTGGTATTGAGAATGTAAAGGAGGCAACTCTTTTCCCCCGTGATATCAACCGTATTGACAATCGTCTCTCACAATAGTATAAAGTAAGTAGATAGAGCTCATACGAAAGGAGAGACATATGTCGACGGGAGTCTTTGTTGTCATTAAAGATGATAAGGAAAGAGTGTGTTGTGTACGTCACGCATACGGAGAGGCTAAATGGTCTCTCCCCGGAGGAGCTAAAGAAGAGGGAGAGTGTATGCAAGTAGCTGGTATACGTGAAGTGCACGAGGAAACCAGCTTCTCAATCGCTGAAATTGAGTTTGTAGGTGTTTTTCAACTCATCAAATCACCGGGGGTAGTTATGCTCTGCCGAGCACAGATTGTAGCCGGTACGCTCCGCTCGGAGGCGGATGGAGAGATTGCGGAGCGTAAGTTTTTTTCACTCACTGAGATACAAGAGCAAGAAGATTTCTTCTATCCAGCGCAATTTAAGCTCATCCACTGGGAGACAGTTTATAGCTCTGGTTCTGAACCCATCTTTACTCAGCTTGTTTTTCCGCCCATGCTTCTCGCGACGCTAGTCAAGGACGAACTGTAAAAAGTTCGTCCTTTTTGTATACTAAGCTCTATGCAAGCAGTTATTTTAGCGGCGGGTGAGGGGATGCGTCTGCGTCCCCTCACCGAGGATGTTCCTAAAGCACTTATCCCAATGAAGGGTAAGTATCTCATTGAATATGCGCTCCAGTCCCTACCTCCCTGCGTTGAAGAAGTACTTATAGTTACTGGGTATCGGGGTTCTGACATAGAGAGTGCACTCGGGCAGGTATACCAATCGTTACCACTTAGCTACGTTAAACAAAGGGAAAAAAAGGGTACCGCTGGGGCTCTTTGGTCCGCACAACGTTTTCTTAAAAAAGGGTACTTTCTTGTGCTTAATGGAGATGATATCTACCATAAGGATGATGTGGCTCCTTTTTGTGTGGAGGAGTTTGCTTTTGGGTATACTAAAACGGAGGCGAGGGGGAAGATGCTCTCGGCAATTATTAAAGAAAATCATTTTTATGGTTTTACCCGCCCTCACTCTGGAGATGCTATCTGTTTGGGTACAAACGTATTTACATTAGACCATCGTATTTTTAACCAAGATCTAGTGCTTTTGCCTAGTGGAGAATATGGACTACCGCAGACACTCGCACTTATTGCTCAGTCAGAACCAGTACGAGCTCACCACTTTCACTCATGGTTTCCTATAAATACGGAAGAAGATATTACTCGTTATCAAAATCTATAGACAGATGGAACCATCTTTTTCAGTCGCGAGTGAACACTTTTCTGGCCCCCTAGAGCTCCTCTTGGAGCTGGTGGAGAAGCGTAAGCTCCACATCAATGACATCTCTTTAGCTTCTGTGGCAGAGAGCTTTATTGAATACGTACGATCCAAAGTAGAGCTCCCGAAAGATGAGTTGGCACACTTTTTAGTGGTTGCCTCCACACTCATGCTCATCAAGTCGGTCTCACTCTTGCCGGGGCTTACACTTACCGAGGAGGAGAAGGCAAGCATTTACGATTTAGAGCTTCGGCTTGCACTCTTTCAAAAAATAAAAGAAGGAGCCGAGCTTCTCCATTCAACATCTGGTAAACGGTGTCTTTTCTTTCGTAGTGAGCGAGTACTTGTTCCAACTTTTGCTCCTGCAGTTGATGCGAGCGTTACATCGCTCTATAACACTCTAGTAGCTCTCACGAGTGCTCTCCCTAAAAAGGAGTCATTACCCGAAATCATCATAAAAAAAGTTATTTCATTGGAGGAGGTGATTGGGAATTTGATGGAGCGGGTGAAGCAGACTCTCTCCATCTCTTTTAAAGATTTTGTAGGTGGCTCACGAGAAAAGGTGGATGTTATTGTCTCATTCCTTGGTATGCTTGAGCTGGTGAAGCAAGGGGCGATTACTGTCTCACAAGAGGAGCACTTTAGTGACATTAAAATGGAATCCACTGACGTTTCTGTTCCTCGCTATTCGTAGACGTTATTTCGTGTTAGAGTGATTTTATTATGGATACGCAACGTCTCATTGAGGCGCTCTTGTTTTGGAAGGGGGAGCCGCTTGCTCGCGCAACTATCGCGCGCTCGCTTAACGTAGACCCTGCACAAGTTGATGAGGCACTTACTGGTCTACGAACATCACTTGAGGGGCGAGGTCTCGCACTTATGGAGGTTAATGATGAGGTAGCACTGGTGACTGCACCAGAGGCAAGCGATCTGATTGAGCGTCTCACCAAGGAGGAACTCTCCAAGGATCTCGGTAAGGCAGGATTGGAGGCACTCTCGGTAATCCTCTACCAAGGCCCGATAGGGAAGAGCGACATTGATTACATCCGCGGGGTCAACTCGCATTACATCCTCCGCTCACTCATGGTGCGCGGTCTCGTTGAGCGCTTGCCCGATCCTACTGACCAAAGGAGCTACCACTATCGTGCTACAGCAGAGCTACTTGCGCACCTCGGAGTTACCAGCATAGAAAAACTACCAGAGTATGAGCGTCTCCGTGCGGAAATAGATGCGTTCCGTGCCACCGAGGTACAATAGTATTATGGACGAACTTTCCCCCACGCCAGTGCCACGCTTCTCAAACGCAACCTTGGTACTCGCGGCCATTTTTTGTTTCGCACTCGTCGCTATCTTAAGTGTGAGTGCCTACGCTGTGTTAGAGCAAAAAAAAGCTGAGCGTGCCTCTACTCTTGCGGCACTCTCTTCATCAACAGAAAAAATCGTGGTACATTCGGAGAGCTTTGCTGACCTCTCTTTGGGAGCACGTGCTGTGTATGTGCTAGATCTCTCTACTGGCGCGATCCTGTATCAAAAGAACGCAAACGTTCAACTCCCGCTGGCCTCTCTTACTAAACTGATGACAGCGCTGGTAGCGAGCGATCTTATTTCTTCGGATACATCTGTTATGTTTGATGGGCAACAGTGGGATCGAGACGTGCTCATCAATCTCACACTCGTCGTTTCTTCTAATGAGGGTGCGGACGCTTTAGCACTCGCAGGTGAGAAGGTCTCTGAAAAAAAATTTCTTGATGAGATGAATTTTCAAGCACGATCATTGGGGATGAGTGAGACCTTTTATGTTAACCCCACAGGCCTTGATCTCACGGGTACTCAAGGAGGTTCCTACGGGTCTGCCCACGATATGGCGCAGTTAATGGCTTTTATTGTTACACATAACCCAGAGCTTATACAAGCAACAAGATTTCCTCTCTACATGACGCGGTCACTAGAGGGGGTTCTTATTACCGTACGAAACACGAATCCAGAAGTTTCTCGTATCCCCGGTATTCTTGGCTCAAAGACCGGCTTTACCGATCTTGCTAATGGGAATTTGATTATCGCTTTTGATCGTGGCCTTGCTCAACCTGTCGTCATTGCGGTCCTCGGATCATCACAGGAGGGGCGCTTCCGTGATGTGGAAACGTTGGTAGAACGTACCTTTGCCTACTATCACCAGCCGCTTACGACGCCATGATACTCAACGTCCTTAAAGTCTTTGCTCCGAGCGTCATCGCCTTTGTTGTGGGGATTCTCTTGACCCCTTTCCTGACCGACTATCTCTACCGTAATCGCATGTGGAAGAAGCGCGCGGGTAAAGTCGCTCCCGACGGAACTGCTACACCAATTTTTAATTCACTCCATAAAGACAAGGAGGTTGGCACTCCGCGCATGGGGGGGATCATTATTTGGATGAGCGTCCTTGTCACCACACTTCTTCTATGGCTCGTGGGAGTTGTTGACCCGAGCCCTCTCGCGCAAAAACTAGATTTTCTCTCGCGCAATCAAACATGGCTTCCACTTTTTACTTTAGTCACGGCTTCGCTTGTTGGTCTTGCGGATGATCTTTTACAGGTCCGTGGGACAGGAGGTTACGTTGCAGGGGGGCTCTCCTTTTGGAAGCGGGTGATTATTGTCATCGGCATTGGTCTCGTGGGAGGGTGGTGGTTCTATGCGCGCTTAGGCGTCTCTAGTATCGCGGTACCTTTTGATGGAGAACTCTTCCTTGGAGCGCTCATCATTCCGTTTTTTATCATCGTGATGCTTGCCCTCTTTTCTTCCGGCGTTATTGATGGGATTGATGGTTTGGCGGGAGGAGTGATGGCGGCTATTTTTGCTTCCTATACAGGCATTGCGTTTATGCAAAACCAAATTGACCTCGCGGCCTTTTGTGCCGTTATTCTGGGGGGTATCCTCGCGTTCCTTTGGTTTAACATCCCTCCCGCGCGTTTTTATATGTCGGAAACAGGAATGCTTGGGCTTACCACCACACTCACTGTTATCGCTTTCCTTACTGGGCAAGTGTTGGTACTCCCTATCATCGCTTTTCCGCTTGTGGCAACCTCACTCTCGGACATTATCCAACTTTCCTCAAAAAAATTTCGTGGCAAAAAAGTTTTTCTTATTGCTCCACTTCACCACCATTTTGAGGCGCTCGGCTGGCCTCCCTATAAGGTGGTAATGCGCTACTGGGTTCTTTCTGTTGTGATGGCTATTATTGGCATGATTATTGCCGTCATTGGATCATGACATCCGCACGGAGGACTCCCGTTGACCGTTCCTTCTTAGGGATTATTCTTTTTCTTCTTGTCGTCGGTTTTTTTATCTCGTCATCAGCCTCGCTCTCAACTATTGGCGCGAAAGATCTCTCTTTCCCTTTCGATTTTTCCCAACTCATCGCGTCTGTTTTAGGAGTGATCATTATGGCCCTCTTTACTCGGGTGGATTACCACATCTTCCGTCGTTATGCACTCCCTTTTTTTGCGGGGACACTACTCCTCACCATTGTCGTTTTCCTCCCCGTTGTCGGATTCTCCCACGGGGGAGCAAACCGCTGGATCCTACTCGGGCCCGTTTCCTTTCAACCTTCAGAGTTCCTCAAATTGGGATTTATTGTTTACTTTGCTTCATGGCTGGTTGCTTCGCGTTCGCGTCTTAACTCTCTGAAATTTGGGTTACTCCCCTATCTCCTCATGCTCGCTTTGGTGGGGATTGTTATGCTCAAACAACCAGACACGGGGACCTTCCTCATTATGTTTGGAGCGAGCATTGCCATGTTTATTGCCGGGGGAGGGAAGTGGACGCACCTCTTGCTCATTTTTCTTATCGGGCTCTTAGGTATCGGCTACCTCGCGCTTACTCGGGAGTATGTTCGCGATAGATTGCTTACCTTTGTAAAACCAACTCACGATATACTCGGTTCCTCCTACCAAATTAATCAATCGCTCATTGCCATAGGGTCGGGTAAGCTCCTTGGGCGTGGTTATGGACAGAGCATACAAAAGTTTAATTACCTCCCCGAGTCTATTGGGGACTCGGTATTTGCTGTTTTAGGAGAAGAAATGGGTTTCGTAGGGACGGCGGGGATCACCATTAGTTTTGCTCTTTTTGCGCTCCTTGGTTTGCGGATTGGCTCGCGGATCCGCGATAATTTTGGGAAGCTCCTCGTCGTAGGAATTACGATGATGATTACCGTTGCCGCATTTATGAACATTGGGGCAATGCTCGGCGTCATACCTCTCACTGGAGTGCCACTCCCTTTTGTAAGTCACGGAGGAACTGCGTTAGTGATAACGCTTGCCGCGTGTGGTATTGTGCTCGCGGTCTCCCGCTCCGTGGGAAGGGCATCGTAAGCTCGTGATATACTAAACGCATTATGCGCATAGGATTTACTGGTGGGGGAACAGGGGGGCATTTTTACCCGATTATCTCTGTGATAGAGGAGCTACAAAAGATCGTTGAGAAAGAACGACTTGTTCAGCCGCGGTACACATATTATGCCGATACCCCCTACAACGACCGTCTCCTTTTTGAAAACCGTATTAGCTACGTCCATATTTCAGCAGGGAAGTGGCGGCGCTACTTTTCTTTCCAAAATTATACCGATATGTTCAAAACACTCGCGGGTATTATTAAGGCAACAATTAAACTTTTTATTGAATATCCGGATGTTATTTTTTCTAAAGGGGGATATGCGAGCTTCCCTATTGTGTGTGGGGCGCGCTTACTCCGCATACCTCTTGTTATCCATGAGTCAGATTCTACCCCGGGGCGGGTGAATCGTTGGGCGGCACAGTACGCAACACGCATCGCGGTATCGTACCCTGACGCTTTTGCCTTTTTCCCCGAGGGGAAGACGGCGGTAACCGGTAATCCCATCCGTGCCAGTATTGAACACCTCGTTACAGTGGGCGCGCACGAATTTTTAGATCTTGATCCAAATCTTTTCACTATTTTAGTGCTCGGCGGTTCGCAGGGAGCGCAAAAAATTAATGATATACTCTTGGATATTTTGCCCGATCTTGTGGCACGCTATCAAGTGATCCATCAAGCAGGAAAGAAGAATTTAGAAGAAGTGCGAGGGCGTGCGGATTACTTGCTTACAGATTCTGTACTCGCAAAGCGCTATAAACTTTTTGATTATTTAAACGATAGCGCCCTGCGTATGGCGGCGGGTGCGGCAACTATAATAATCTCACGCGCCGGTTCTGCGATTTTTGAAATTGCACAGTGGGGTGTGCCCTCTATCATCATTCCCATACCAGAATCTATTAGTCACGACCAAGTGAGTAATGCCTTTACCTACGCGCGTTTTGGGGGAGCAGTGGTGATGGAAGAAAACAATCTTACCGCAAATGTTTTGAGTTCCGAAATCAATCGTCTCCTCGGCAACTCTGCCTTGCTTGCCAAAATGGCAGAGGGGGCAAAGAGCTTCGCTCGCCCCGACGCGGCTCGCGCCATTGCCCGCGAGCTTTTAAACATAGCCCTTGAGCATGAGGGGTAAAATGTTAGACACCTGGAGTCTAACAAAAAATACCTATCGTAGTCCCACAATTCAAGCGGCCGCTTGTTTTATGGGATGAGTATTAATTACATTACACAACTACTCACGATCGTAGTAGGATTTGTAATTTATTAGGGAGAGAACGTAGTATATAAAAAAATCCCCCAATGCGTGCGCATTGGGGGTAGGAAATGTTCCCGAACTTTTATTAGAGGTGATGGGTTGAGTTACCGTCCCAGGGGCTTGTACGTTGCACTGTGACCCCTTCGGTATCCATTACGAGTGCGATGAGCTCTTGAGGGTCAATTTGCATAAGGACGCAGAGTTCCTCGAGTTGAGTATTATCCTCATTCGGACTCGGGTTTGTTTTTTGTACCCGAGCGTGCTCGCGCACCATCTCATTGAGCGCAAGGTACTCACGACCCGTGATCGTCTCACCCTTTTTGAGTTTTTGATAGGCGGCGACCAGTGTGGGGGTGAATTCGCTACGGGTACCATCCAAATCCTTAGTGTTGTTCGTGCGGTACACACCAACAATCCCCATTACCACAATAGACACTATTACAGCTGAAATTACTACAGCTACTTCTGTTTTTGTGAGCGGATTATTCATTTTTCTCTCCTTTCAATCCACCCAAGGTGGATAGCTATCTTCTACCATTATAGCATAGGAGAGTATTGACTGTCAATATGCCCCTCTTTTATCACCCCTGTTTCCGGATTTTGCATGATATAATCAAACTATGTCAAAAAGTACAGTGGTAACTCGATTTCCTCCCAGTCCTACGGGATTTTTACACGTGGGTAGTGCTCGTACCGCGCTCTTTAATTATCTCTTTACCGCCAAGCACGGCGGCAGTATGCATCTGCGCATTGAAGACACCGACCGCGAGCGCTCCAAAAAAGAGTACGAGGACAATATTATTGAAGGACTACAGTGGCTCAAAGTTCCGTATGCTGACATGGTTCGCCAGAGTGAGCGGGGGGCGCTCTATGCAGGGTACATAAAAAAACTATTAGATTCGGGCGCCGCCTATTGGTCTGACGATGAGGGAGAGAGGGGAAAGGTTATTCGCTTTAAAAATCCCGGGGGAGAAGTTATTTTTAATGACCTTATCCGAGGTGAAATAAAATTTGATGTAACAGAGCTTGGTGACTTTGTGATTGCGCGTAATGAAGAATTACCCCTTTACCACCTCGCCGTCGTGGTGGATGACTTTGAGCAAGGAGTCACGCACGTCATCCGTGGTGAGGACGGCATTTCCAACACACCGCGCCAAATCCTTATCCAACGTGCCATTGGCGCGGGAGAGCTAACCTACGCCCATATCCCACTCATCCTCGCCCCCGATAAGAGTAAGCTTTCCAAGCGCCACGGTGCAATCGCGGTAACAGAGTTTCGTGAGCAGGGCTATGTGCCTGAAGCGTTGATTAATTTCCTCGCGCTCCTCGGCTGGTCTCCGCAAGCGGGTGGTGCAGAACGAGAACTATTTTCTCTCCCCGAGCTTATTGAACGCTTCGATATTATGCAGGTGCAAAAGAGCGGTGCTATTTTTAATATGGAGAAGCTCAAATGGATGAATCGCGAGTACTTACGAGCCTTATCCCACGATGCGTATGAGAGGGAAGTGTTGGCTCGCCTCCCACACCGCGACCCAAAAGTACTTACGCGCATACTCCCTGCCTTTATTGATCGTGTCAGCACTTTTGGTGATGTTAGCGAGCTCGATTCATCGGGAGAATTGGATTATTTTTTTGAGCGGCCAACTCCTACCAAAGAACAATTAAAAACAAAGGAGCACTTAGCGGAAGTTGTACCATTACTTACTGCGCTCCCCGAGGGGGAGTGGAATGCAGAGCGCATTAAGTCTACCCTTTGGGATTTTGCGACAGAAAAGGGGAGAGGATCCGTACTTTGGCCTCTCCGTGTAGCGCTCACCGGGAAGGAAAAATCACCCGATCCTTTCACCATCGCAGAACTCTTAGGAAAGGAGGAAACCCTCGCACGTATCAACTATGCGCGCGACCTCTCATAAATTCTTTATTCTCGGTATCCTTATGGCGGTACTCCTGCCCCTCTTAGTTGGTGCTACTCCCACCGCGGAGGAGCTCCGTTCCCAAATTGACGCACGCAGTAAAAATATCAAAGCACTTGAAGCCGAAATTACTACCTACAAAAAGGAGCTTGATACGACCGGTAAACAGATCAACACACTCTCCGGCGCAGTGAAAGAGCTCACGACAACAAGTAAGAAGCTCAAGGTGGATATTAATTTAACCGAGGTACGCATTGATACTTCAAAACTTAAAATTGAAGAACTCTCTCACGATATTGGAAATAAAGAGGATTCCTTAGGTCGCTCCCGTGACGCGCTCTCTTCCATTGTGCGCTCAAACGAGGAGCGGCAAAATCTCTCTGCCGCAGAAACTTTTATCACGCAGAACAGTATGTCGGAGCTCTGGGTAGATCTCGATATGCTCGCCACGCTCTCGGAGGGACTCCAAGAGCATATTGCGGAGGTACGCACCATCAAGAGTGAGCTTGAGTCAGCCAAAACAGCGAAAGAAAAGGAACAGCAATCTTTGAAAAAGTATAAGGAGGATTTGGGTGGCCAACGGGAAGTGGCCGAGTATAATCGCAAAACAACAAACGAGCTTCTCTCACAAACAAAAAATAAGGAGTCAAACTATAAAAAAATCCTTTCCGATCGCGAGGCACGCAAACGCGCGTTTGAGTCGGAACTCGCCGCGCTTGAGTCACAACTAAAAATTGTCTTGGATCTCTCTCAATTGCCAGAGACGGGGAAAAAAGCGTTGGCGTGGCCTGTCCTTACCCCTTTCATCACCCAAGAGTTTGGTGACACGGCTTTCTCTCGTCAAAACCCCGGAGTCTACAACGGGCGGGGGCATAACGGGATTGATCTTCGCGCGAACATTGGTGACCCAATTATGGCATCTGAAGCGGGGACTATTGTCGGAGTAGGAGATACTGACCTTGCTTGTCCCGGTGCTTCCTACGGCCGATGGGTGCTCATTGAGCACCCCAATGGACTCACTACGCTCTACGCGCATCTCTCTGTTATCCGTGCAAGCACACGAGAGACAGTTGCTCGTGGAGAGACTATTGGGTATGCCGGAAGGACTGGTTACTCAACCGGTCCCCACCTTCATTTTACTGTTTTTGCGAGTCAGGGAGTGCAAGTGCGGAGTCTCCCCAGTAAGGGATGCCTTGGACGAACCTATACGCTCCCTGTCGCGCCATACGCAAGCTACCTTAACCCACTCCTCTATCTCTAGCACGTAAGAGAGGCGTGGTATACTAAAGTGATAATGCAACAACAAAAACGCGGCCTTATAAAAATTTTTCTTATTATTGTTATCGGAGTCATCGTCCTCGCCGGATTTGGTATTGACGTGCAGGGATTTTTTGAAAAACCCCTCGTTGCAAAAGCAATTTCTGCACTGTGGCAGGTAGGTAACACGGTGTGGGATTTTACACAGCCTCTTCTTCACAAGATCTGGGAGCTTATGCTACAGTACCTATGGACGCCGGTCACAGACCGCTTGAACCTTGGCAATGAGGTAGCGACGAGTACCAGTGTATCTCTCTAAGGAGTCTCGGAGGTTGTCATCATAGACATGCAAACTGGACGTGGGACTTTAACTCGGCACCATTTAACACCGAGCTCTCGATTGCGCAGAAAAGATAAAAGGCAATCGGATGAGCCCTGCAATTTACTCCGGTTACGATGGAGGAGGCACGTTTTTTTTCATCGCGTGTTTGGACTAAAAACACTCGAGGAAGCTATCGCTTGGTTTTATCAACTAGCGACAGGAAATCCATTTCTCAAAGAGGAGGTAAGTGAGATAGAGCTTATTCGCGAACTCAAACCGCTTGTACGTACAGAGGGCGCTCCTAACCTGGAGGTTTTTTATCCCAGACAGAGATCCGCCTACGAAAGACTTTTTGGCACACGAGGGTTTGCATACGTAACGTGTGCATTGGTCAAAATTCGTCGCTGTACGAAACGCGCATCAAAATGGTTTTGTGACCCACTGCCAATCATGCACGGGCCGCCTTCTTCCGCACAGGAAAAAGAAACAACTAGGAGAAGACAGCGACGTGATCGTCGCATGGTCAAAAACCATCTTCGCCAACTCGCCAGTATAGGAAACAGAGGAAACTCATCGCGTTAGAGGTAAAGAGGGGAGTAGGGCACACCTATTCCCCTTTCTTTTATTTTATAGACATAATTAGAACACATTTTAAAAAGCTTGACAATGGATGGGGGATATGATAAGATGGATAAAGGCTAGACAGGGTGGTTTACCGCTTTGTATAGCCATTTCTTTTTGTCTAAACCCTTATATTACGTACCGTACAAATAGGTCTCGCAAGCCTCATCGCTGTCATAAATCCTGGTTTAACAACCTCACTAAGCGTCCCTGACGTCAGTTTAAACGCGTCCTCAACACAGGAAGTGATTGTTGAGTATATTGACAAAAAAGCTAAGGAAGTGAGCTTCGATGCCTCCTTAGCGCATAAAATCGCGTTCTGTGAGAGCACGTTGCGTCAGTTTGATAAAGAGGGCCAGATAATCCGTGGGATCCATAACCAGAGCGATATTGGGCTCTTCCAAATCAACGAGAAATATCACTTAACTAAAAGTAGAGAATTGGGCTACGATATTTACACCATTGAAGGAAATATTGATTACGCTTTTTATCTCTTAAAGAAAGAGGGGACACGTCACTGGTACTGGAGTAAACCTTGCTGGTCTAAGGAAAGTTCAGAGGTTTAAATAGGAGCTATGTCGCAAAAGATATGTTGTGCGACATATACCTATGGACAGAAGCCCCACTCCCCCTCATTATTTATCCTTTGATGTAGATCTCAAATTCGTCTAAATTTTCGTCACCCCCCGCTTCAATTATGTTGAGGCGCACCGGGGAGTTGTTAAGGGTTGCTTGTACCGTCGTGCTCGCACTCCCCCGAAAACTTACTTTAAAACGCTGACTCGTGATGACCTGTGCACAAGGGTCTGTGGGACTGGTGCTCACAAACCGAATCGTCATACTCTCACTGGTACTTGCTGTGGTCCACGAGAGAGCATCACAAGGTGTTGGCATTACGATCTCCCCCGCGAACGTGTGAGTGCCATTCTTATATTGATGTTTAGCTGTAACGATGCGCATTTCTTCTGCGGGGAGCTGCTCCGTAGTACTTGCGGTTTGATCTGTTGGTTCAGTAACAAGGACGGAACGAACTACTCCATACCCAATGACGATAATCGCAATAACGACGACAATGATGATCCCATAGACAAATTTATTTCCACCTTCTTGCATAGAGTATTTTAGATAAACTACTAATAGATCCATGGTAGCATACTCCCGCAAAAAGCAGGAACGCTTGACTCTTCCCTCTTTAGTAGTACCCTACATAGAGGTCCTGCAAGGCAGGGTGGTTCATTTTATCAACGGGAGAATACAAAATGTGTCATCAAGTAGATGTAGAAAAGTGGGCAAAGGGCTTGGCTAGCGACGGACGTAAGATCAAAAGTGTTAATGTGTACCCTCTTGGGGATAAAATCCCCGCTTCCCTCTTTGAGGGAAGTCCGACGACGGTTCGGTTTCTTACACCCGAGTTTCCGCGGCACAAGCCCCGATTGGTTCCAACCACTTAACATCTTCTCCCGAAGGGGGCCCTCTCGTATGGGGCCCTTTTTCATTCCTCTAAAATGAACAATTGGCAGCTTTTCCATACCCGGCGCGCTCGGCTTGCTCTCCTGTAGTGAAATATATTTTATTTTCTTCCTTAATACGATTTGCCCCCGAGCATGAGAGCGGGTAATACTTCTTTCCATTCTTTGAAGCAACGAAGCTCCCAAGAGTTGCGGTTTGTCCTTTTTTCTCAAGCACCTCGAGGGGTTTTTGACCCTCTTCGGTCTTTAGGATTTTGACAGCTTCAAGCGGAGCCCTTGCTGAAAGGCGTCCAAAGCCAAAGCCGATGAGGACGAGGAGAGTAATAGAGAGAGGGATAAACCAACGTTCAGAAAATGACTTGCCATCCCTTCCCCTCTCTGGTACTATGTCTCCGTTACCCATTGTAACGTTACTATACCATGGCACATCGTAAGGCTGGCGGAACAGCCAAAAATCTCCGCGATTCAAATCCAAAATATCTCGGCGTCAAACGCGCCGATGGTCAAAGTGTTGCTCCTGGTGAAATTATTGTTCGCCAACGGGGTACTCGTATCCTCCCCGGTACGCATGTGCGCGTAGGAAAAGATCATACCCTCTACTCAAGTACTTCAGGCATTGTGGCCTTTTCAGTACGTCGTAAAATAGGCTATGACGGACGCGTCCGTCGAGCTCCTATAGTCCGTGTTATTCCACAGGGTTAATAGTAAGGGTAAACGTTGTTTGCTCCTCCCCTACCTTCACAATAATTGTATATAAGCCGATCGCCTTGATCGGCTTTTCGAGTCCTATATGTTCCGGCTTTAAGGAAACTCCGAGTGTTTGCGAAAGAGCGACACAAATATCGTCTGCACGGACCCCCGCAAAGAGATGCCCTTCTTTATTTGCCTCCCTCGTAAGAGTGATAGTCTGTCCCTTGAGCGCAGAGAGTTCTTTTTTTAAAAGTTTTTGTTGAACTTCTTTGTTCGCATTAGTTTGGGTTCTCAAACGGGCAAATTCTTTCTCTATTTTTTCTGTGGCTTGCCGTGCCAATCCGCGAGCGATGAGGAAGTTACGCGCGTAGCCATCGGCCACCTCCCTTGTCTCATATTTACGCCCCACCGTAGGAACATCGCGGAGAAGTATCACCTTCATACTACCGTGCGCGCAATAGTGTCAGGGCGCGCTCAAGTTGAGTATCTTTTTGCATCTTTATATCCTCATCAGAAGTAGAAACAACAACATCAGGGGTTAATCCTCGTTCTGAAAGGGAGACTCCATTGGGAGTGAGCCATCGAGCAACGGTTACTTTAAGCGAGGTATCCGCAGTCACCGGTATGAGTTCTTGCACGGATCCCTTACCAAACGTTTTTTCTCCTACCAGTGTAGCAATCCCATATTCCGAGAGTGCTCCGGCAAGAATTTCCGAAGCGGAAGCACTCCCCTTATCAACAAGGATAACCATAGAAAGGTTCTTATTAAAAACACCGTTACGCACCGAGCGGTGAACCACTTCCTCACGTTCTGGACCAATTTGTTCGCGAACTATCGCTTTTCCTTGTGGGAGGAACCAGCTTGCCATATCCACTGCCGCGTCCAAATATCCACCGGGATTGCCGCGCAAGTCTAAAATAAGCTTCGTATTTCCTGACTTTATAAAATCTACAAGCGCTCGACGAAATAGTTCTGGAGAATTTTCTGAAAAACTATAGAGACGAATGTAGGAAATAGTACCGGAGTATATCTTGGTATCTATTATCGGTATGGTAATGACCGCACGAGTGAGTGTTACAATAATTGGTGTGCTCACTCCCTCTCGACGGAACGTAATGGTTATCGAAGTCCCCACCTCACCACGAATAAGTGAGATGGCTTTATCTATACCCGTGCCGCCTATGTCCACTGTCCCAACACGCACAACACGGTCACCCGCGCGAACCCCTGCTTTGGATGCTGGGGTATTAGGAAGCGGAGCAATAACCGTGATACTCCCCTCTCGTATACCGAGCTCCATTCCCACACCACCAAAACTTCCATGAATTTCTTCTTCAAAAAGTTTTTTCTCTTGCGGAGGGAGAAACTCTGTATAGGGATCATCAACCGAGGCAACCATTCCTTCAATAGCGCCCCAGAGGCGTTTTGAATCAAACTCGGCTTGAGTACTGGTGCTCTGTGAACTGGTAGTACCAACGAATTTTTGATCAATTAATTGCCACGCACGCCAAAAGGGACGAAAATCAATCCCTTCTGCACTATTTGCTCCTTGTACGATGCAGGAGATATCTGCTTGCGCGGTATTAAGGAGTGGAGAAAAAAACATCCCTAAAATGAAAGCAACAGGGACAAAAAACGCACTAATTGAAAGTGCCCGTATCCATACACGACGGGATGATTCCATATGGTTATTATTGCAAAAAGAGACCCTTGAGGTCAAGTGGAGACTATACTATACTCTCTAGTATGATAACCAAAAGTTCGTACCGTGGCGTTACTTGGATAGATATGGAGTCTCCCAATAAGGCGGATATTGCCAAGGTTCGAGAAGATTTTGACGTCCACAGCATTGTTGCGGAAGAGGTGCTTACTCCATCGTTACGCCCAAAGGTGGATGTGTATTCATCTCACGTATACCTCGTGCTCCACTTCCCCGTTTACAGCTACGGGAAGTTAGGATTTGCTGATGACGGTGCGCGAACATCGCGAGAAGTGGACTTTATACTCGGGAAAAACTTTCTCGTTACTGTTCACTACGAGCACATTGATGAATTTTTGGATTTTACCAAGCTCTTTGAGGCGAGCGAGCTCATGGGGCAGGGTCGCGACGCGGAGATTGACGCAGGGTTCGTTTTTTATCATATACTCGGCGGGCTCTATCGCGGCATTGAGGACGACCTTGAATCCATTAACCGGAACCTCCGTGACATTGAGTCGCATATCTTTCTTGGAGACGAGCGCCGTATGGTGGAGCGCATCTCTAATGTTAATCGATCACTACTAGACTTTCGTTGGGCGCTAAAAAATCACGAGGATATTTTAAATTCTCTAGAGAGTGATGCGAGTGATTTTTTTAATGAGAGTTTTCTCACGTATCTCCATACACTCTATAACGAGTACTACAAAATTTGGAATATCATTGAGAGTAACAAGGAGATTGTAAGCGACTTGCGAACCACGAATGATTCCCTCCTCTCTACTAAAACAAACGAGGTAATGAAGGTGCTTACCATACTCGCTTTTATTACCTTCCCCCTCTCTCTTGTCGCGTCAATTTTTGGAATGAATATTGATTCGGCACCTATCATCAATAATCCCTATGGCTTTTGGATCGTTATCGGTATCATGCTTGTCCTCATGACAAGCATGTTCCTTTACTTCCGCCATAAACGATGGCTCTAACGCTCTACAATACGCTCTCGCGCACACTTGAGGTTTTTACGCCAATCTCACCCTCTCGCGCTTCTCTCTACGCTTGTGGGCCAACGGTATATAGCCCAGCGCATATTGGCAATTTTCGTACCTACTTATTTGTTGATTTTCTCGTCCGCGCCCTACGAAACGAAGGGTATGACGTTGAGTATATCCAAAATATCACCGATGTGGGTCATTTGGTAGGCGACAACGACAGCGGTGAGGACAAGGTAGGAAAAGCCGCGCGTGAAGAAAAAATGAGCGCGGAAGAAATCGCCAAACACTATTCAACGCTTTTTTTTGAGGATAGCAGGAAACTTAGAATTATCCCCCCGCGAGTGTGGGTTAAGGCGAGCGAACATATCGCGGACCAGATCGCGTTTATCCAAAGACTTGAAGAACGGGGGTTTGTGTACTCCATTAGTGACGGGCTCTATTTTGATACCAGTAAAATTTCTGATTATGGAAAATTAACCGGGGAAGATCGCGCGCAACTAAAGGAGGGAGCGCGTGTGGAAGTAAATAAAGAGAAACGCTCCCCTACTGATTTCGCACTCTGGAAATTTTCCAAAGAACCGGGGACGCGTGCAATGGAATGGGAGTCCCCATGGGGAGTTGGTTTTCCGGGGTGGCACATTGAATGCTCTGCGATGAGTACTCGGTACTTGGGGGAACGCTTTGATATCCATGCCGGTGGGTCCGATTTGATCCCTACCCACCACACAAATGAACTGGCGCAGAATGAGGGATGTTTTGGGCACGACGCGGCACGCTACTGGGTGCACGGAGAATTCTTCCTTGTTGATGGGCATAAGATGAGCAAGTCGCTCGGTAACACATATACCATTGCAGACATAGAGGAGCGTGGATTTGACCCCCTTGCCTTCCGCTACCTCGTACTTAATGCCCACTACCGGCAGAAACAAAATTTTACTTGGGGATCTTTGGAGGCCGCACAGCACGCGCTTGAACGTTTGCGTATGAGCACCCATGCACTCCCCCGCCCTAAAGATGCCACCACACTCACACCCGACCTAAAAGAGAGTGTCACCAGCACTTGGCAAAATGATCTTAATATGCCGCTTCTCCTCGCTCGCACGTGGGAGATAGTAAAAGATGAGACACTCTCTCCAGAACTCCGTGCGGAGGCGCTCAACTACGCTGACTCCGTGCTGGGACTTGATCTTTTTGCTCCCCCAGAGGCTATACCGGATGAAGTGCTTGCTCTTACCAGACGCCGCAATGAGGCACGAGATCTGGGTAATTTTGAGGAATCAGACCGTCTTAGGGACGAAATTCGCTCTCTTGGATACGAACTTAAAGACACTAAATCAGGCATAGAACTCACCCGTCGAGGTTCATCCACTGATTACCCACCGTCTTTCCATTGACCTCCAAAGCCCTGTGCTACAATCAGGGCACTATGCAAACGACCGAGCGACCACGAGGATCATTTAGCCCGCACGGAGTGCGTGTACCTCCACAGGACGTTGACGCGGAACGCGCCCTCCTCGGCTCCCTCATGTTGAAGCCAGAATCGGTGCACGAGATTGCGGATAGCATTAGCCCAGACTCCTTCTACGCAGATAAGCACCGCGTTGTGTTTGAAGCGATGCTCTCTCTTATGGAGCGCGGGGAACCGGTTGATATCATAACCGTCAGCGCTGAACTCAAGTCGCGAGGCAATTTAGAGCGCTCCGGAGGGTCTGCGTCGCTCGCAGAGATCGTATCCTCCGTGCCCAGCGCGGCGCACGTAAAACATTATGCCGAAATTATTCAAAAAAAATATGTTCTCCGCCGCTTGATCGGAGCATCGGAGGAGCTCTCGCAACTCGGCTATGCCGAAGGTGAAGCCATTGATATTGTATTGGATAGAGCGGGAAAAGCAGTGTACGAGCTTGGGAACTTTGCCAAACGATCGTTTACCGCAATTAAAGACACGCTCACCGAAGCGTGGGAACGTTTTGACCGCCTCCATAAGTCAGACAACACTTTGCGCGGAGTGCCCACGGGTTTTTCCACTCTTGATAACCAACTCTCGGGACTCCAAAATGCCGACCTCATTATTCTTGCGGCACGACCCTCTATGGGTAAAACATCTCTTGCGTTGGACATCGCCCGTAACGCGGCGATCCGACACGGAGTTCCCGTTGGCATTTTTTCCCTTGAAATGGGGACGCAACAATTGGTGGAACGCATGCTTGCCGCAGAGGGGCGCATTAACTCGTGGAACTTGCGCACGGGACGTTTGCGCGAAGACAAGGACTTTGAACGTTTACAAGACGTCATTGATGTTTTTTCTCGTGCGCCCATCTATATTGACGATGAGCCGAGTAACAGCATTATGCGGATGCGCTCCATTGCGCGCCGTATGAAGGCAGAGCATAACGTTGGGCTTATTATCGTTGACTACCTCCAGCTCATGGTGCCACGAACCAACTCCGACTCGGTCGTGCAACAAGTCACCGAGATCTCACGCTCGCTTAAATCACTCGCGCGCGAGATTGATGTACCTGTGCTCGCTCTCTCACAACTTAACCGCGCGGTAGAGAGTCGTGGAGGCGAGCCGAGACTCTCTGATCTCCGTGATTCGGGATCCATTGAGCAAGATGCCGATGTCGTGCTCTTTATCCACCGCGAGTATAAAGATGATAACGCGGGACGCGATAACGTGACCAAGGTGCTCATTGCCAAACACAGAAATGGCCCCACGGGGCACGTGGAGCTTTACTTTGACCCAGAGCACGCGAGCTTTACTAGTATTGAGAAGGCAGATTTTGGAGGGTTTTAGCCCATGGGGAATACCCTTGAGAAGCTTAAAAGTCAGTTCCGCCACTTCCCCGGTATTGGAGTACGGCAAGCGGAGCGCTTTGTGTACTATCTTTTAAGCCGTTCCGAGAGTGAGCGGAGAGAAATTGCGGAACTCATTGCTCGCTTGGGGAAAGGAATTGTCGTGTGTAAACGTTGCGGGCGCTTTATTGAAGCTTCACAAAGCTCCTCTTGTGATGTGTGTAGAGATGAGAGTCGCGACAAGAGTCTCCTCCTCGTGGTAGAAAAAGATATTGATTTTGAGAAGATACGCCGCTCGGGCGCCTACCGTGGGTACTACTTTATTTTGGGCGGGACTGTCCCTATATTAGAAAAAGATCCAGAGAGTCGCGTCCGCTTACGAGAGCTTATGGAGCGTTTAGTGCAAGACGTGGAAGTAACTGAACTCATCCTCGCGCTCTCGGCAACGCCGCAAGGAGATCACACAGCAGACATTATTCGCGCGCGTGTAGAGGAAATAGAGCTCAAACGGCCGCTTACCGTAAGTATGCTCGGCAGAGGCCTCTCCACCGGTACCGAAATAGAGTACTCCGACGACGAGACCTTAATCCACGCCCTCAAACACAGGGAATAAATACTCCGTAGATCAATACTCATACAATTACATTACATAACTTCTTACGATCGTAGAGGGTTGTGTAATAATGAAATAACACAAAACCTACCCTCATAGAGTATGAGGGTAGGTTGCGTCGAGCTTAGCAGGTTTTGCAGTTCTTCTTGTGGGTGAAGATCTCGTAGACAGCCGCGAGACCGATGAGAACATAGACGATCTGGGAAAGTTGCGGAGTAAGGTAGCGGATACCAATGTCTTCTCCCGTGAGTGCTACAAGAAGCCAGTTTAAACCTCCAATAATAAGGAGAATTATGGAGGCAAGGTGAAGTGATTTCATAAAATATGTTGATGCACTAAGTACTCGACCTTTGCTTACGTAAGTATATCAAAAGAGTCCGCCGCCGTAGACTCTTTTTTGAATAAAACTGTGGATTACGTTTAGGAAATAGAGGTGATGCGCACCTTCGTGTAGAGCTGTCGGCTACTCCCCTTTACGCGCGTGCGCGCCTTTGGTTTGTATTTGAGCGTTGTCACCTTTTTCCCTCGCATATCGCTCTCTCGAGAAGCACGAACCTGTGCTCCTTCTACTAACGGGGTTCCAATACGCACACTCTCCCCTTCTCCCACAAGGAGGACCTCGTCAAAGACAATCTCTTTTTCATCGCCAGAAAGACGCTCAACAGGAAACGCAGTCCCCTCCTCCACAAGGTACTGCTTGCCGCCGGTACGGATAATTGCAAATTTCATAAGTTTCTACTCTAACACAAGAGTCTCTCCCCCACAAGCTACCAGAAGAAGAGGTGATGAGAGCGAAGGAAGTCAAGGACGAGCTCACGGCGTGTGGTGAGATCAATCTCCCCATTTTTTGCGAAATAGTATGCAGAGCAGAGGAGTGCGAGGAATAAGGGGAGGAGTGCGAGGAATTGGCGAGAATCAGCGGCAAAACCAAGTGCCGCAAGTTGGCCGTATCCACCAGCATTTTCTGAATACGGAGCAAATAAGAGAGACCGACCGTGGAAGATCCCACCAAGAGCAGTACTAGTCGCCACTCCCTCATCATCCCCTGTTCGTAAGGAAGGTAGGGTCGGTACTACAGATACCATAATGGTTGTTGTGGCAGTTCGTGAGGTAATGTAGAAGCCTTTATAATCCTTACTCCACGGAAGACCGCCGAGTCCTTTGAGATATGCCTCGTTAGTGTAAAGACCGGGAGTGCTACTCCCCACAAAAAATACTTCGTAATCCACATTGACCGTCTCGTGAGGAGCAATGTCTCCAATGTCCCACGTCTTCTCAAACACCACATCTCCCTTTGGATCACGGAGAGTATCAAAGAGCACTGTTTGGTATGCGGGGCCGTCGGCTTCATTAGTGAGTGAAATTCGGTATGAGACGCTTGAGCTTGCGGTGGTTGTAGAAGTTTGGGCTGTTTTAGTAATAGCAATCGCGGGGATGGGAGTGGGAGAGATCGTGGAGGGAGCAACGTAGTAACTTACCGGAGCAGGTCCGGGGCGGAATATATCTATTGTAATCTCATCCTGATTATCTTTAGTGTTTTGATCTGGCTCATAGCTCGTTATTGTAGGAGTAAGTGTAATTTGACTAGTGCCATAGGAAATATGATCCGTTACTGAAACATCAAGTCCTACCGTCCGTGTACTCCCCGGAGCAAAAGAGTCTAATTGCCACGTGACGGTTCCCGTTGCGTGTGTGCCACTGTTATCAGACGAGACATACTCGAGCGATCTTGGTAAATTTACGGTGAGCAAACTATTCTGCGCATTGGCGTCCCCATTGTTTTTAAGAGTGAACGTATAGTGGATAGTGTCGCGCATGTACGCTGGATTTTGTGGCATATCGGCACTGCCCCCGATCCAGAGGTCAGGACGGCCAAAGGCAATGTTCCCACTCCAGTCACCAAAAATGTTTACAATGGCAAAAAGCCAATTACGCCCAATGACTTGAGAATCTACGATATTCACTACATTAGCAACTGCCGCGGCATCTCCGGTTTCGATATTCGCCTCTTCTCCTTCCGCTCGGTTATTTCCAGTGAGCGCAAAGACTTCTATTTTATTACGAACTGTTGCATTCTGTGTACTTGAACTAAAGAGAGACCCGCCGGCAGTCCCTTCATCCCCTTCCGGACTTGAGAAGAGCGCAATACCGTCAGGTGTTTGAGCCCATGAGACCCCACTCGGTAAACCAAAGAGAGATCCTGTCCAATTACCGTGTATGCGGAAAATAACAACAAAAGCATTAGAATCAATGAGTGAGGTATTAACGGTATTGACTACCGTGGCACCAGCCGCGGCATCACCCGTCACCACTATTGCGGATCCATCAGTGCTTGAGGCAGTGTTATTCCCCGTATCTGCGGTTACACTCACCTCATTTGTTACCGTAGCATCATTGTTAGTATTGATAGAAACAGAACCAGAGCTTTGTGATGAACTACCTCCAAAAAGGCTACTAAATGCCTCTGCCCCAGGAAAAACAACATCATCTCCCCATGAACCAAATTGGTTAAAAACTACCATAAGGTAGTTGCTGTCTATAAAAGTTGAATTAGCCACTGTTACCACGTTAGCCACGGCAGATGCGTTCCCTGTAGTGATACTTGCGTTACCTCCCGTTGCCGTATTTCCTCCTGTGTTTGCACCAACACTGACAGCATTATCTACCGTTGCATTTTGAGTAGTAGTGAGATTGGTAAAGAGACCCGAATCACATCCTACAAAATTACAAGGGGTGCTACTCGCTACTGGCGACTGTGGCGGAGGAGCAAGAAATCCAAGACTTCTAAAATCAATCGTTCCCACTCCGCCTAAGAGGTTCGTGAGGAAAAGGAGAAGTCCTGATGAATTATAGACGGACACGTTAACTGCGGTAATCACATTTGCCGTCGCAACAGCATCGCCTGTCACAACGGTAGTAGTTGCATCAGTGCTTGATGCAACATTATTACCAGTATCACTAGTACTTGTTGCCTCGTTTTCTACCAGCACTTCCTGTGTTGTGGAAGCA
>CAYITB010000004.1:0-2449 GCA_964366155.1 uncultured Candidatus Saccharibacteria bacterium | reverse complement strand
TTAAAATGAGAAGAGCGAGAAAACATATGATAAAAAGTGCTTAATACGATTACTTGTTGTTACTAATGAGGACGCTCTCTTTACTACAACCGAACTTGTTGCACCAGTGCTTGAGGCGATACTTTTTACCTCAAGTACCACTGACGTACTCCCCGTCACTGCTTCGCTACGATCTATGTCAACAATCTTTTCCCCATTCACCGTTGTTTGCACTTGTGCGCGAACCGTACTTTTTCCCTCTTTGACCGTACCTCCACTACTCACCACAGAACCGCCAGTATTGGTATACACACGTACACTATTCTGCACAGAAGCAGTCTCTTCCGATGACGAAAGAGTAATTTGTGGCATAGGAGGTAACGGTGGTACTGGTGGTAAAATCATATCCCTCTCTCGGGGCTCAAATAATCATTTAAGCTCCGATGAGAAGGGAGGAGGTTCTCCTCCTCCACTCTCGTCTAGCTAGCGAACGCGAGTGATTGTTGTATTAACAACATTCGTTACCGAAGCACCGGCAAAAGCGTCACCAGTAGAAACCTCTCCACCTGTACCACCGTCTCCACCATCACCACCGTTACCACCATCATTAGATGATGAAGATGAGTGATGGTACCAGTGATGTGAGTGACCACCAGTGGCTTCGCCACCGTTACCACCATCTCCACCGTTACCACCAAGGGCAGTGTTCTCTCCAGTGTTTGCACCAACACCAACTGTGTTTCCAACAGTAGCGTTGTTTCTGTTGTTCACCGTGATATCACCACCACGTGTTCCTTCACATCCACAGTCGCGTGATACGCGTGTGTCTGTTGAGTTCACGACATTGGTAACTTCAGCAACTGCAGTAGCATCACCGGTTACGACGAGACCTCCAAGGTCACCATCTCCACCGTTACCACCGTCACCGGCAGTATTGGAGCCAGAACCAGTGGCATCGCCGCCATTAGCACCGTCTCCACCGTTACCACCACCAGCAAAGTTACCGCCAGTGTTTGCGCCAACGTTAACTGAGTTTCCAACAGTAGCGTTGTTGCTGTTGTTCACGGTGATATCACTACTGCTGTGACCCCACCAGGAAGCGCCAGCCGAAGTAGGAGCAATAGCGAGAGCGAGAGCGAGAATAGTGACGTATGCGAGTATTTTCTTCATATGTGTATTTTTATTTTTTGTATCTGGTAAATATCGACCTTAATAAGAACTAGTATCAGCTCATCCGTTGTGGCGGACGGACTGATACAGATTCTCATGCAACAAAAAAACACCGCAGGGCGATTTCGCCATAGGGTGCTGAATTATAGGTATACAGGTAATAGGATTGTGCGTGCACATATGCAGGCACTCTCCGTTTCCCCGCGGTGAGCGTGCTTTCAGTATAGAGAGAACAAGAGCACTGTCAATCAACAACTGTGGAAAACACTTTCGTGTAGATGCCCAACCTGGGGAAATCAGCTTTGAGAGCTGAAGGTTGGACATCTGCAGCAAGGCACTTTCAGTGCCCCTACACTACAGGTTCACACCACTCTGTCAATTTGACAGAGTGGTGATTGATTATTCTACTTATTTCTTACCCTTCGTTCTCCGAAGTGGGTTTTTCCAGCGAGAGCACCTCAATGTCACCACCCACATCAGTAATGCGGTAGACATCCTTATCTATTTTTTTAAATTCGCGATAGGCAGTATTGTAGTGACTCACACTAGTGCCAAGAGAGACACCGAGTTTGCGCAAATACTCATCATACGCATTGATGTGTTTACCCAGCTCCTCAATACGTTTGCGTATCTCTTTTGCCGACTCTTCTATCTGGAGTGCCTTGAGCCCTTGAAGTACCGTTTGTAGGTACGCAAGAAAAGAAGTGGGAGAAACGATAATGACATGCTTCTCTTTAAACGCGTACTCCACTAGGTCGCGTGTATTGACCTTCCCCGCCCCCACTTGAGCAATAAGTAAGTCGTAGTAAATGGCCTCGTGGGGAATAAACATAAAAGCAAAATCCATCGTGTTCTCCGACGGCTTTACGTACTTTGCTGTCTCATCAATGCGATTTTTGAGATCTTGTTTAAAAACACGCTCTAATTGCTCTCGTTCTTTTGGGTCGCTCGCTTCCACAAGACGGTTGTAATTCTCTAAAGAAAATTTGGAATCAATAGGAATAATGCGGTCACGAACAAACACCACCGCGTCAACAATAGTGCCGTCAGAGAAGGGGTACTGCATTTGGTATCCTCCCACAGGCAACACATTCTTAAGCAGTGTTTCAAGATAGTACTCACCAAGAATGCCGCGTTGTTTTGGATTTTTGAGTATGTCTTGGAGATTCTTGAGTTGGTCGGCAAAAGAGATAACCTGTTTGTTGGTCTCATCCAAGCGCGTGAGGCGTTCGGTTACATCACGCACAATGTCGGATGAGGATTTAAGTTGCACATGCACGCTCTCGGAGAGATGGCGCTC
>CAYITB010000003.1:14515-31540 GCA_964366155.1 uncultured Candidatus Saccharibacteria bacterium | reverse complement strand
ACATCGAGGCGGGTTTTCTTTTGTTTTTAGCTATACCACATTTCAAGCGGTCGCTGATTTTATGGTATAGTTATTTTCTGTTGGGTATCGGACCAGAGGTGGCTCCACAATACACTCTCGTGTATACTAATAGGGTAATGGCGAGAGCGACACGGCGTAGTAAGGATGAAATTGACGCGCAATTGAAGGAGATTGAAGGCCGCATGGAGCGGCCAGACTTCTGGCAAAATAAGGACGAAGCGCAGAGGGTTCTCCAGGAGTATCAAGGACTTAAAGCAGAGCGTGCCAACCTTAACCCTTACGACGCAGGGAACGCCATTCTCACCATTTTTGCCGGTGCGGGCGGCGACGATGCTGAAGATTTTGCCCGCATGCTCTTTGAGATGTATGGGAAGTATGTAGAGAAGCGTGGGTGGACCGCGCTCATTCTCCATGAAAACAAAAACGATCACAGTGGCTATCGCAATGTGACCGTAGAAATTCATGGTGCGCGCGCCTACGGCATACTCAAAGGTGAATCTGGCGTGCATCGTCTGGTGCGCATCTCTCCCTTTAACGCAAAAAAACTCCGTCACACTTCTTTTGTTATGGTTGAGGTAATTCCAGAGTTTAAAAAAACGGGAGACATTGATATCCCCGAGAGCGAGCTCTCGGTTGAGTATGCGAAGAGCAGTGGCCCGGGCGGACAAAATGTGAACAAACGCGAGACCTCGGTACGCCTCCTCCACATCCCTACAGGGATTAGTGTGCACTGTGAGAGTGAGCGTTCCCAAGCGCAAAATCGTGAGAAGGCACTCGCTATCCTCCGTGGTAAACTCTATAAGCGTATGGAAGAGGATAGGATGGAAAAGGTAGAAGGTATGTACATTAGTAAGACCACAGAGGCAGAGTGGGGCAACCAAATACGTTCCTACGTCTTACACCCCTACAAATTAGTGAAGGATCACCGCACGAATGTCGAGACGCACGCGGTGGAAGATGTACTTGCTGGAGATATTGATATTTTTATCGCAGGAGAACAAGAACACGCATGATAGTTTTTGATAACATCACTAAAATATATTCGGATCACTCTAAGGCACTTGATAAGGTAAGTTTTTCTATTGAGCAAGGAGAGTTTGTTTCCATTGTTGGTCAATCAGGGGCAGGGAAGTCCACGCTCCTCAAAATGATTTTAATAGAAGAGCTGCCCACGCACGGGAAGGTGCTCTTTGATACTTTAAATATACACACCCTCCCTCGGAAGCTTATCCCCGAGTATCGTCGTCGTATTGGGTCTATCTTTCAGGATTTTCGTCTGCTTCCTAATCGGACTGCATATGAGAATATTGCATTTGCTATGGAGGCGGCAGGCAGAAGTGAGGAGGAAATTGATGCTGATGTCCCTCACGCACTCGATCTTGTGGGACTTAAGTCAAAGATGTGGAACTTTCCTCATGAGATGTCGGGTGGAGAAAAACAACGCGCAGCCATTGCACGCGCTATTGTGAACCAGCCCGTTCTTATCATTGCTGATGAACCAACCGGAAATCTTGATCCTTTAAATACGCAGGAGATTATCCAGGTTCTAAAAAAAATTAACGATCTGGGGACGACAGTTATCCTTACCACGCATAATAAGGGAGTTATCGATTCGTTAAAAAAACGAGTAATTACTATGGAGCATGGTACAATTGTTCGCGACGATATACATGGCAAATATGTTCTCTAAACACTCTTCTGCTCAATTCCGTCGTATTTCCCGATCTGGGTTTATTAGTTTTTGGCGCAATCAAGCGGTTTCTTTGGCGGCACTCTTTGCTATGACGATTACTCTTTTTGCTATTGGCGCGCTAATGGTGGGGAGCACCTTCCTTGACGTTTTTCTCGGAACGATCAAAGACAAGGTTGATGTAACGGTTTACTTTGTGGAAGATGCGCAGGAGAGCGATATTCTCACAGTTAAGAGTTCACTGGAAGCACTGCCCGAAGTTTTCTCAACGGAATATGTTTCTCGCGATGTGGCGCTCGCCGCATTTCGCGAGCGCCATAAAGATGATGCGGTCATGTTGGCGGCTCTTGATGAGATTGGCAGTAACCCTTTGCGTGCGAGCATCAACATTAAGGCGCGCGAGCTCTCGCAGTATGAAAGTGTGACAAAATTTCTTGAAGGCGAGAACGCGGTTGTGGCTCCCAGCGGCACTTCAATTATTGAGAAGGTGAATTATCGCCAAAATAAACTTGTTATTGATCGCATGAACAAACTGATTGACTACTCACGTCGACTAGGTACGGCGCTTATCTTTATCCTTTCACTTATGTCAGTGCTGGTTACCTTTAATACTATTTCACTCGCGCTCTATAGTGCGCGTGATGAGATCTCGGTGATGAAGTTAGTTGGTGCAGCAAATAACTTTGTCCGAGGTCCCTTTCTGGTACAAGGAGCTATGTATGGGGTTATCTCGGGGCTCTGTGCAGCAGCACTATTGTACCCAATCACACTCTGGCTGGGGAGTATTTCTGCCGCCGCTTTTGGGGGTCTGAATATCTTTAGCTACTATCTCGCACACTTTGGACGCATCCTCATTGTGCTTCTTGTTTCTGGTGTAGCCATCGGTATTCTCTCAAGCTACCTTGCTATTATCCGCTATCTCAAGGTGTAATGGTGCACACACAGAAATATATTTTTATTTTGGGAGGAGTGATGTCAGGGGTTGGTAAGGGGGTCAGCACCTCTTCAATCGCAAAAATACTCCACGCACGGGGCTTCACAGTAAGCCCCGTAAAAATTGATCCTTATCTCAATGTGGATGCAGGCACGATGAACCCTATTGAGCATGGGGAAGTGTTTGTGCTCAATTCTGGTCTGGAATGTGATCAGGATATGGGTAATTATGAGCGCTTTCTCGATACGGCGCTCCCACCTGAAAACTATATGACCAGTGGCATGGTCTACAAGTATGTGATAGATAAAGAGCGCGCACTTGGCTACGGAGGTAAGTGTGTGGACCCGGTGCCCTACATCTGTGAGGAGATACACCGGCGCTTGAAGCGCGCCTTGGAGAAGACAAAAGCGGATATTCTCATTGTTGAAATTGGGGGTACGGTGGGTGAGTATCAGAACGCTATGTTTATTGATGCGGCACGCATCCTCAAGCTTAAGCACCCGAGTGATGTTGCGTTTGTGTTGGTGAGCTACTTGCCGGTACCACACAAAATTGGTGAGATGAAGACCAAACCAACACAGTATGCAGTGCGTACGCTTAATAGTTATGGAATTCATCCAGACATTATAATCGCGCGGAGCGACAGGCCACTCGATAAAAAACGCAAAGAGAAGATTGCCCTCTCAAGTAATATACCGGTAGAAAACATTATTTCTGCACCGGATATTGAGAGTATTTATGAGATCCCACTCAATTTTGAGAAAGACGGTCTCTCTGATCGTCTCCTGAAGCTTCTCTCACTCCGTCCACGGACTACTAATTTACATAATTGGAAGCGTATGGTAGAGCGAGTGCGAAAAGCACAGGGGACTATTCCTATTGCGATTGTTGGTAAATACTTTAAGACAGGCGACTTCGTTCTCTCCGATGTATATATTTCTGTTATTGAGTCGCTCAAGCATGCAGGTGCGGCATTGAATAAAAAAATAGAGATTAGTTGGCTTGATTCCACTGACTACGAATCCGATCCTAAAAAATTAAAAGAACTCTCTCATTACCACGGCATCCTTGTTCCCGGTGGTTTTGGCGAGCGGGGAGTGGAGGGAAAAATTAAGGTGATTAAGTACGCCCGCACGCACAAGATTCCATATTTTGGGCTGTGTTATGGTATGCAGCTTGCGGTTATTGAATTTGCACGGCATGTATGTGGACTAAAAGATGCTCACACAACTGAAATTGCTCCCAATACAAAAAATCCTGTCATTGACATCATGCCAGAGCAAAAGGAGCATATGCGGAATAAAAATTTTGGTGCGACAATGCGCCTCGGTGCCTACCCCGCGCGGTTACAGAAGGGGAGCATCGCAGGGAAGTCTTACAAAAAAGAGAGTATCTTTGAACGTCATCGCCATCGCTACGAGGTGAATCCCGAGTACATTCAAAAGATTGAGGAAGCGGGGGGAGTTTTCTCTGGGCGTTCCCCCAGTGGGGTACTTATGGAGATTTTTGAGCTTTCTCAAAAGGTTCACCCATTTTTTGTAGGGACACAATTCCACCCCGAGTTCCAGTCCTCTCTCCTTAACCCGCATCCGCTCTTTGTCTCTTTTGTAAAAGCTGCTTCATTGTACAAAAAAGTACGATGAAAATAGTCACTGTACTGCGATCGGGTGGCGACTTTACCCCAAAGCACGTGCAAGCTCTTGCAAGACAGATTGAGCAGTATGCGTTTCCACACACGTTAGAAGTTCTATCGGACCTTGATGTGCCGGGCGTTGTCCGCATCTCACTTAAGCATAATTGGCCCGGCTGGTGGTCAAAAATCGAAGTGATGCGCCCAGACATTACGGGTGATATTTTATATTTTGATCTCGATACCGTGATTATCGGCAGTCTCAAGGCCATTATTGAAACTAACCGTCTCACATTGCTCCGCGATTTTTACCGTGATGGCGTGCGATACCCGGAAGGATTACAGTCAAGCGTTATGTTTTTGCCTGCCGCGGAACGTATGATAGCTTGGGATGCGTGGATTTCATCTCCACACAAGCACATGGTAAAATTTTGGCGGGGAGGTGACCAGGCATTCCTTGAAACCCTATGGCTTAATAAAGCTGATAGATGGCAAGATATACTGCCCGGCCAGTTTGTGTCATACAAAGTACACGTTCACGGTAAAGAACCTCCTCTCGGTACGCGGGTCATCGTATTTCATGGTCAGCCGCGACCGTGGGCTGTACCAGAATTTCAACATATATATTACATACCTAATGAACGCATAAAAAGGAAACGTTAGTTTTTCTTCACGGCGTTTTTGAGATTATTTTCGGTCTCCTCTTGTTTGCGGGTGTCTGGACCGGACTCGTTGCCTTCATCCTCTTCCTCAACCTTCTTCACACTATCACGCTCCTGTCGTGGGGACCCGTTATGGTCCGAGACATCAGTATCGCGCTCGCCCTCCTTTCTGTCGCGCTCACTCCGCGAACGTGATTCATCCTCGCGGAATTTACTCCGTACTTCTTTTATTTTTTTCTCTAAAGATGAGGTATCTTTTTCTGTTTTTTCTTCGTTCCTTTTAGATACCGTGTGGAGACTACGCTCATGTTCCGCAAGAGAACCATCAAATTCTTTCTCTACGTCATAGGCGGTTGAAGTCCCATTAGCAAGAGCCAGCGCGGTGAATGCTTCAGCCGCTTCCCTCGCGTGTTCTTGGAAGCGCTCTTCAATATCTCGGCTTCGTTCTGGAGTGAGTTCATTGCGCTCCGCAAGTGTTGTTGCTTCCTCAAGCCGGCGCGAAGCCTTCTCTGATTCCCAGCGTGCGTAATTAGCCGGTTCTTGAATAAGAAGGTCGCGGGCAGGTTCTGTTATTTTGATCTTAATTGGATAGAGAATATCGCCGGGAACTGATTGTTCGGCCGCAACCGCAGCAGATCCTCCTACTAGAACAATAATAAGAATAGATGCGATACTGTAGCTCGCCCAGCTCCGTGAGAAGACGATTAAAAGGGTATGTGTATAGGGGGAGGGGAGAGGGAGAGACATAATGTGCGCATGTATATTACGCTTCTCTTCATCAGAGAGTCGTAACGCGCGAATATCTTCTATCCCTTTTTTAAACTGATTCATGTTTTTTTTGTCGCGGGGGTGTGAGGCCTAATTGTTCACGAAGTAGAGCGAGTCCTCGAGTGATGCGTACCGAAACATTTCCCGCGGTAGTCCCGAGTACTTCCGAGATCTCTTGGGGGAGCATCTCTTCTACTAGTCGGAGATATACGGCGTCTCGGTACTGTGAGGGGAGAGCGGTAATGAGGGTGAGTACTTGAGTTGCTTCTATTGAGAGAATAATTCGTGACTCTGCAAAGGTATCAACAGGGTCAAATGGCAATTTTTCTCCTTCTTCCCTCTCCGTCATTTGTTCTAGGGAGAGAGGTTTCTTCTTTCTATACCAGTCAATGATCTTATTGCGTGCCGAGGCATAAAGGAGCGCGCGGGGGATGTTAATGGTGTCACCTCTTACCGTCTTTTCCCATAGAGCGCTAAAGGTTTCTTGGACTATGTCCATCACCTCGTCTCGGTTTCCTACTCGGAGTGCCACGTAGCGGAAAAGGGCATCCACCTCATGCTCGTAAAAATCGCTAAATTGTTGAGTTTTTGTGCTGATGTCCATATCAGATGACGGCGGAACAGCCTTATCCTTTCACCCGTATGAAAGGATAAGGCTCCTTATCCGTCATCGGGTAGTATTACCAGAGTAATACATTTGTGATGAAAATAAGAACTATCATCAGCAGTCTCCTTCTCCTTTCCCTTGTTGCCCTTGTGCTTATGCCAGGAGCAACGTATGCCAAAGAGCGAGAGCAAAGGCGGGAGCGAGAAGATCGTAAAGAAGAGAAGTCGTTGAATAAGTTGATCAAAAAGGATTTGGAAAAGATCAATGAAGAACTTGAAGAGGAGTTTGAAGATCAAATAAAAGAAACGAGACGTATTCCTTGCACACCGTATGGGCACTTTATTGCCCCGGGGTGGATATGGAGGAACGGTAGCACCTCACCAGACGATGATTGTTGGCTCCCCAGGGGTATCCAAAAGAAGTGGTTCTGGTGGGGTTGGGGCGGGTGGAACATGTCGTCTACTACCGATACCACAGCTCCTATCATTAGTACTGTGCGCTCGTGGCCACTCAATCGCGCCGCATTCATCTCGTGGATAACGGATGAGCCTTCAGACAGCGCTCTCTTTTGGAGTACGACAACTCCAGTGAGCGTGAACAGCTCTTCCACACCACAGCAGGTGCAGAATATGCGAACGCGAGTCCATCAAATGCTTATCCGCGGACTCTCGACCAGTACTACGTACTACGCGGTAGTGCGTTCACGTGACGCGGCAGGTAACGCAGCCTACTCTCCCGAGTTCTCATTCTTTACTCGAGGTGGAACCACTACCCCTCCTGTTGTTGACGTGACTGCACCAACTATTACCACTGTGGCCTTGAGTGCCAGTACCTCTACGATGAATGTGAGTTGGGTAACTAATGAATCTGCCACTTCACGCGTCTTCTACTCAACAGGTACGCCGGTGACAGCCAGCACTTCCACAACTCCGTATCTTGAATCGGGAACGTTGGTGACCAATCACTCGCTCAACCTCTCTTCCCTCTCCGCGAGTACCACTTACTATATCCGTGTTCAGTCGGCTGATGCCGCACTCAACATTCAGACATCGGGTGAATTTTCCACCACGACGGCAGGGCTGTAAACCATCTCACTTTATCCAAGAAGTACGCCTCGGGGAAAAGGCGTACTTTTTGGTTTTAATTGTTGTGTTTTGCTTCGCATACATTACTGCACTGCCGCAAGAGCGTTAACTAACCCAAAGCCAAAGAGAGAATCAGGACCGCTTGCGCCAAGGTCGGTGGCAGTATCCTCAAGTTTTTGCACTTCTTCACTGGGGTCCCAATGGCCGTTCCCATTTGTGTCGTAGGAGCCAATAGGACTATTAAGCAGAAGTACTGCGGACGCAACCACATGCGGGGTGGCCATAGAGGTGCCCGAGAGTGTGGCATAGCCCGTACCTTTGTAGGTAGAGTATACACTAACGCCAGGTGCAGAGAGATCAACTTCAGGCCCACGACTAGACCATGAGGCGAGTGCGTGTGATGAGTCAAGAGCCGAGACAGCAATTGCTTCAGGATACGCGGCGGGATAGATCACTGACCCACCAGAGTTGCCTGCGGCGGCAACCACAAGGATACCCGCGTTACGTGCCGCAGTAATAGCATCGTGGAGTGGTTGATAGTCAGTGGTTCCACCTAAACTCATATTGACCACTTGTAGATTATTATTGATGGCCCACTGGAGCCCCTCAATAATATCGGAGTAGTAGCCGGAGCCCGCAGAGTTGAGCACCTTAATAGCATAGAGATCTGCTTGTGGCGCTCCGCCGACGACACCGTGCGTGTTGTTGAGGGCGGCAATAGTGCCAGCGACGTGTGAACCATGACCGTTATCATCATTCCAACCCCTGATCGGTTTAATAGTATTAACGCCGCCTTTAATATTGGCGATAAGATCGGGATGTGAAGATGAAATACCGGTATCAATCACTCCTACTTTGATGGGATCACCTGTGTTTCCACCTGACCACACAGCCGGGGCATTAATGTCAGTGATACCCCAGGGGATGCTCTGAGGAGGTGGCGTGGCGTTTCTTCTGTTTCGTGCTGATGCGCGTGCTGATTCATGAATGACTCTCTCTCTATCTCTATCAACGAGCATGATGGTCGCGATAGGGTCATCGCTAATACTTGCAACATCGGGAGATGCAGAGAGTGCCGCAAGTTCTGCCGATGAGGTGACTTCCACCACTGATGCGCGCACGAGAGGGAGATACTTGAGTTCTGTTGCATGGGAACGTGCGGAAGCACGTGCTCTTGTGATATCGGCACTCTCGCGCCAAACAATAACCTTTCGCCCTATATTCTCTGGCGTGCTATTTTGAACGGCAGCAAATGCTGGTACTACAAGACTGAATGTGAGTAAAAATATGCTAAAAATGATGTATTTTTTCATAATTCTTATTATATCACAATTTCTTATATAAAAACCTCGTGCAAGATAGTTTATCTTACACGAGGAGAGCGGTGCTGTCGTGCGCGGTGCTCGTCAATGAGAGCTTGAAAGTAGCCGGGACGTACCCCCCACTGCTGTGGAGTACACGTGCGTGCAGTAATCTCAAGATCATCATCAGTATAACTTTGAAACAGATCTCTTGCGATTGCGATGGAGTGTGTTGAGGGTTTATTGCGGAGCGATTTGAGGTAGCACTCAATTTTCAAAAAACTCAACTCAAGATCAGTCGTGACATCCGACGATTGCAGTATGTTCCCTACGCTATCCAAGAGAGGAATAATTGACGGTTCATTCTGCCGTGCCGATTTCTGCTCGGCCTTTCTTAAAAAGATCAGGTCACCCATGAGAACATAAGCTCCTTTCTGTACTCTAAAGAGCGATAGTATCAGATTATAGTCAGCTCATCAAGGATGATTACAAGGGGATACCCCAAAGACTCATATTTTGCTAGAGTAGAACGCACAGTGCGGGATCGTCTAATGGTAGGACACATGCCTCTGGAGCATGGTATCTAGGTCCGAATCCTAGTCCCGCAGCCAAAAAATAGAATCACTTATGAAAATTGCTTTTATTCACAACGAAAAGAAACTTGGTACGGGCGCTCATTATATCAATGACCTCATGTCTTTAAAATTGAGAGACTCTGGAATAGATATTAAAAACTTTTATCCTCGAACTTCTCTTATGGATATTCCTACACATCTGGGAGGGTTAAAGAGTATTCTCTTTTTTTACTCACTTCTTGAACGACGCAAGGAAATCTTAAAATTCAATATTATTCAAGGAACGACATATACACCGCTTCCGTTTTTAGCGTACCCGGTTCCTGTGGTGAGTCATTTTGGATCTACTACACGAGGATTCTTAAGAGCAACACCGATGGCAAAGGATTTAGAAAAGGCGACTCGGAAATTCTGGTACCGTCTGAAGAAGGATGGTGTACTGACCGAGCTCAACTTAAAGACACGTCGTCCTTTGCGCGATATTGCGGATATTGAGGAGTACGTTGCCTCTCGGGCGACGGCAGTGATTGCGACTTCTGGACAGGTGCGCCAGGAACTTTTATCTGCCGGAATATCAGAGGATTCGATACATCTCATCCACAATGCAATAGAGGATTATTGGCTTGAGCCTGCTGTACATATACCACTTGCTATTCCCCACCTTGTATTTTTGGGTCGTCTTGGAAACGATTCATTTACTCTCAAGCTAAAAGGGGTGGACCGTCTCGTCCATCTCTATTGTCAATTTCCCAGTGTTCCAAAGATTACTCTCTGTATAACGAAAAATAAAAAATTAACCACATGGTTACGGTCGCAGATTCCACTACATACAGTCTATGCCAACATGCAAAAAGATAGACTACCGGAGATACTCCAGCCTCTCCGTGGAAGTATTTTATTTATACCGTCACGGTATGAGGGTTTCTCTTTAAGTTTAATTGAAGGGATGTCACAGGGATTAGTGCCAATTGTGTATAGCGTTGGTGTTGCTCCAGAGATTATTTGCAATGGGGAGAATGGATATATTGTATCATCTCAAGCAGAAGCTATAGAAAAGACACGCCAAATTATTGCAGATCCTCAACTTCGCGAGCGTCTCGCTTGTCAGGCAATAGAGACAGCAAAGGAGTTTTCAAGTGTTGTTATTGCTCATAAATTACTCACACTCTATAACTCTATTATTCTATCTCAACCAGTACGGCCGAAAGATTTAGCGGCGAATGATTTAAAATAGAAAGAAGAGTACACTAGATAGATATGACACAACATAAAAAAATTGAGTGGTTATTGCGCGTTGGTGTAGCCGGCGAGTTCCTTGGCCATGGGCTGTTAGCGATCGGGGGGAAGGAAGCATGGATAGGGTGGATCTCGCAACTCACGGGAGCGAGCGCGGAGATAGCGACGATCCTCTTACTCATTATCGGCATTGCGGATGTGCTTGTGGCGCTCATTGTTTTGATAAAACCAATACGCCCCATACTCCTCTGGGCGGCCTTTTGGGGATTTTGGACCGCGCTGGTGCGCCCGATCGTAGGGGAGTCGGTGCTAGACTTTATTGAGCGCTTCGCCAACTGGGCCGCTCCGCTCGCACTCTACTATCTCCTCAAACATACTCAAGGAAAGTGATTTCTTTGTAGTACTCGGCACATTTTTACGGTACGAGATCGCTCAAATCTGGTTTAGAGTAATAGGGACCTTTAAGCACCTTGCCATCCTCGCGCAAGATTGGTTTGCCATCCTTACCTAACTTACTCATGTTTGATTGGTGTACGCGGGTGAAAGCTTCCTCAATATTTTTGAGCGGTTTGAGTGCAACAGCGGCGCCCGAGAGTACCACTTGTACATCGGCGAGTTCCTTGAGCATGTTTACATAGAGCTCGTGGGGTACCTTTTTGCCCTGCTCTAGGAGGGCGATAGCTTCATCCATATCGGCACAGAATTCTTTTGCTTCCTCACTAATAAGTGTACGGCGCAACTTGAGCATCTCCACTGTGGGCTCCTCGTGCACCCCTTGTTCAAATGCTCGGTGGAACTCGGTAATTACCTCCTCACGTGTTTTCATTGCACTACTATAGCAGATTAGATAAGGGGATATATTTTTTAACAAAGTGTTTCATCACAAGATCTTGTCTACCCACGTCCCTTTTTTGCCTATTACAAAGCTATTTCTTTTCAAAAAGCCGAGTTTAGCTTCTGGCAACAGGGTGAATCCCATGATGTAAGAATACTTTTTTGCCTTAAGTTTTTGAAGTAGTTGTTTAATAAGCGCCGTCCCTACGTCATTGCTGCGGAGATGGGGACTGACCCAGCCATTTTCCAAAGTGACTTTGCCAGTAGCTCGATTTGCGGTGGTAATGGTAAATCCAACGATTTTCCCATCTTGCTCAGCAACTAAACAAACATCAACTTTACTTATCGCAAGTTTTTCCAACTGAGATTTAGTCCAGAATTTGCCCAGCTTACTTATATCAAACTCTTTGACACTTCTGCCAATTTTAATAATTGCAGGCACATCTCTCTTTTGTAATTTTCTAACCCTCATCTTTGTTGGACATCCGCTATTCCTGTTTTATTGGTAATTTGTAGTTGTTCTCTTAAAACTGCAAACTCCGCACCTTCTTTAATACTTTTAACTAGCTGATCTAATTTTCCTAGCCCGGGATAAATAATAACCGTATGAATCGTTCCCTCTCCTATTTTGGAGACTCCATCTAAGAATAGCGGAAGTTCTTGTAAGGTATATAAGGCTATAGATTCTGCTCTATCTTTTGAAATCGTTCTCCCCCTTACTTCAAGGATATCATTAGCAATCTCTATTATTAGTTCATAAAACTTTAACTGTTTGGAAAATTCTTTCATTAAAATTTCTCTTTGAGCGAAAAACTTTAATGTAAACGATTCTTCGTACGAAGAGATAATCACTTTCTCCCGCTGCTCTTCAGGTAATTGGGCAACGATATTCTCAATTTCTTTTCTCATTTTATCTCCTAATTCAAAAGCTAGCCGCAAGGATTTGGCGCGACTCTCGTTTTCGATATATTTAAAATTAGTCGAGTAGAGACGACTGGGGATCCATATCAAGAAAGATTTTTTGGTGTACGTCACACCAAAATCAATAAGTAAACGGATGTTCTCTAATGTAAACCACTTATTACCATGACTATATCCCATCCAGAGATTGTGCTCTTTATTTAAAATACTTTCTTTTGATGCCAGCAATGTTTCTCTAAGTACTAGGGACATATATGGTTTGATTAAAAACTTTTATACGAGCTGCCGGGCAGGGACTCGGACCCCGATACCATGCTCCAGAGGCATGTGTCCTACCATTAGACGACCCGGCAATGTGCGCTTTACTCTAACAAAATCACACCTCTTTTTCTAGGTATTCCAGATATACTAAACTTACCACGGTCGTACTAAGTTTATTAGTAATGACCACAGGGGCTTTTTCTAGGCTGACAGATATTGACTAAATATTTATAAGAGACTATCCTAGCGGCAGATAGAAAGGAGTTTCTCATGGGCTCTCAATTCCCTAAGTACCTTATGGTCGTTAATGGAAAGCATGAACTTCTCCCCTTGAGTCGGGCTGCTGCAGCATACGATAGTGGCTTGGTGCCAGTCTCGTTTGGCGAACTTGTTTTAGAGGAGGATGGTTCCACCAGATCAATGACCGATGAGGATAAGGCAAGGATCTCAGATGCAGCAGATGAGTACAGTGCGAGTAAATAGGGTTTGTATAGCTCACCCCTTCTACACTTATACGTGCAGGAGGGTTTTTGTCTACAATTTTCTACGATCGTACAAGATTTGTAAAAAGTATAATCCTTACACTAATAAACTTACCACGGTCGTACTAAGTTTATTAGTAATTGACTACAGAGGATTCACCTATGGGGACCTTGTGGATAACGTGATTGGTGGAAAGGGTGTACTATAGAGCTATGACACAACATAAAAAAATTGAGTGGTTATTGCGTGTTGGTGTGGCAGGCGAGTTCCTCGGCCACGGATTATTAGCGATCGGAGGGAAGGAAGCGTGGATAGGGTGGATCTCGCAACTCACGGGTGTGAGCGCGGAGATCGCAACTACTCTTTTATTCATTGTCGGCATTGCGGATGTGCTGGTCGCGCTCATTGTTTTAATAAAACCGATACGCCCGATACTCCTCTGGGCGGCCTTCTGGGGTTTTTGGACTGCGCTCGTGCGCCCGATTGTGGGGGAGTCGGTGCTGGACTTTATTGAGCGATTTGCCAATTGGGCCGCTCCACTCGCGCTCTACTACCTCATCAAACACGAGAGAGGTAAAGAATAGAGTTAATGGGTGAGTGGAAGTTAAGGGCATTTCGGAAAATTGTTTGGGACTACTATACAAAGAATAAGCGGGATTTGCCGTGGAGGTCAACTAAGGTAAATCCATACCACGTGCTGGTGTCGGAAGTGATGCTCCAACAAACACAAGCCGCGAGAGTGGTGGAAAAATATAAAGAGTTTATCAAACGTTTCCCCAACGTTTCAACACTCGCTCGTGCACCGCTCCGTGATGTTATTCGCGCATGGCAGGGACTTGGCTACAATCGTCGTGCGCTCTATCTGCACAAAGCAGCACAAATAATTGTAAAAGAATATAAAGGCAAAGTGCCGCGTGACCCAGAACTTTTAGAACAATTGCCCGGCGTCGGTTACTACACGGCGCGCGCTATTAGCACTTTTGCCTACAACGATCCACAAATTTTTATTGAGACAAATGTCCGAAGTGTTTTTATTCATCACTTTTTTCCGCTCCGTGAGCAGGTGCACGATAGGGAATTACTGCCACTAATTGAGAGAACGCTTGATGTAAAACAGCCAAGCCTCTGGTACGCGGCACTCATGGACTACGGTGCGTGTCTGAAAACACTGACGGCAAACCCCTCGCGCAAGAGCGCGCACTATATACGGCAAAGAAAGTTTAAGGGCTCGGAGCGCGAGGTCCGCGGGGCACTTGTGCGCGCTCTTGCGCGAGGAAAATCAAAAACTCTCCCCGTATTTACTCGTGATCTCTCTTTCCCCCCCGCGCGCATTACAAAAAATTTGGAAGCACTCAAAAAAGAAGGGCTCGTGGTACAAAGGAGGGATGCCTACTCTCTCCCCAACTAATAGAGTTCTATTAAAAAGGCGGGCGCGCATTGTGGCGCGCGAACTGGATAAACTCTACCCTGGTGAGCTCCGTACTCCACTTCATTATACAAAGCCCCACGAGCTCCTTGTTGCCGTTATACTCTCTGCCCAGTGTACCGATAAAAAAGTGAATGAAGTTACGAGGAAACTATTTAAAAAATACCGCACACTTAAACATTTTGCCGAGGCAAATTTGCATGAGCTAGAGAAGGAGATCTACCAAACGGGATTTTACCGCAGTAAGGCGCGTTATATTATTGGAGCTACGACTATACTCCGAGCACAATTTAAAAATGTTATTCCGCGCACTATTCCCGAAATGCTCCTTATCCCCGGCGTGGGGAGGAAGACGGCTAATGTGGTGCTCGGGCATCTCTACCAAGTTGTGGATGGTATTGCGGTGGATACGCACGTGTGGCGCTTGGCAAAAAAGTTTGGCCTTACTACACACAGCGACCCAAACAAGATTGAAAAAGATTTAATGACGCTCTTCCCGAAAAAAGAATGGTGGAAAGTCTCTTATCAACTCAAGGCCTACGGCCGTGAGTATAGCCCCGCACGGAGAGGGGATGATGATCTGATAACCCTTCGACTGCGCTCAGAGCAAAGAAAAACCGCCCCGACGCAAAAAGCATCAGGGCGGAGAATGAACTAGTCGTTATCTCGGTGTTACCGTACCCAGATATTACCGAGACGTAGGTCAGTGACAGGGATAGCAACTGTGCTGTGGAGGGTGAGCTCCCGTGGCATAACCCACCACGATTTGCCGCGATCCACGGGCGAGAGTGGAGCAATGGTGACCCAAAAGAGGGTACCTTCATCCCGAGGTGTGCTCCGGAGCGTTACCGTAGCAGTGCGACTGGTAGTCGTATAGCCAAAGGTAACATCCACGATAGTACCTCCTGCAATCTCAAACCCAGTGACGGGAACAGTTGCCTCAAACTCCAAACTTACCGTTGCCCCGGTAATCGATTGGGGTGCGGCAAAGCCAAAGAGTCTAAAGCCAACCCGTTTTGGCTTGCCATCAGCGCGGAGGATCGTATCTACCGCGCGGAAGGCGAGTGGCGGGTAACACGGCGACTCTCTCATCCAATAGGGATGGAAGTGCCGCAGGTCCTCGCCGGTTTGCAGGCCGCTCTCATTTAAATCGAAACGCGAGTAGCGACCAAACCCATGCCAACGGTGGAGCTCCAGCAAGTCTCGTGCGTCTACCCAGTCATTGTCATCAAAATCTGGGCAATGATCGGTGTAGAGTGCAGATCGCGTTGGAGTTGGCGTGGCCCCGTCAGACGGGGTGTTGGTAGGAGTTGGAGTTACGTCCGAGCAACTTAAGAGAAAGAGGTTATACGGCGCTTCTGCCGTATTATCATCCTCATTACTCTCACTGACCACATTGGTGTAGTCAGCTCTTGCGAGTATGGTGAGCTCCCTGCACTCCGTCCCGTTAAACGGCTCGGAGTCAAAGGTGAGCTCCACACTCTGCCCAGCGGGGATCACGGGGGTATCCAAAAGATGTTGGAGCCCCCACATATTGACCCGCGTTATGCTTTGACCCGCAGCGGCATTGCCACTGTTGGTCACCACGACTCTGCCAGTGTGCACGAGCGATGAGTCAACAAATGTTCCTTCCGGCAGTGGTTGGTGTACCGATGCCGTTAAGTTTGGGAGAGCCGCTACCGTACCAGTTGCGGTTGGTGTCGGCACTCTCGTTGACGTCCTCGTTGCTGTTGGCTCCATTGCGGTAGCCGTTGCTGTGCTCGTCGGCGTAGCCACGTTTGACGGGGTACGCGTTGGCGTTAATGTCCGCGTATTCGTCAGCGTCCGAGTGGACGTGAGAGTCCTCGTGGGCGTTGTGGTACGCGTGTTGGTCTCCGTTCGAGTGTTTGTGACCGTTGGCGGTACCGGAGTGTTAGTTGCCGGTGCCGTCGTGGGCGTAGGCTCTTCGGGAGTATTGGTTGCCGTCGCGGTGACAGTTGGTGAGGGCGGCGCGGGCGTCTCTGTTGCCGTAGGCGTAGCCTCTAACGGAGGGGTGTTGGTACTTGTTACCGTTGGCGCCGTGGTAGGCGTAAAGGTTGGAGCGCTCGCGCACGAACAGAGCTGGAGTAGATTGGGAGCAAAGCGAATATTATCCGCTTCATTACTCTCGGTTACTACGCCAGTAAAATCCGCGCTACCTTTGATCGTGTAATCGGTGCAGGCACCCTTATTGCGGATGATTACTTCATCGTAATCAAAACATTTTTCCGCAATGACGGGTTCACCGTTTATTTTGACCGAGAACGCTTGACTCACCACCTCAATGGCAAAAGTTGCCCCTGGGATGAGAGCCGGCGTATCGATCAGGTACGGTTGCGCCCACATGTTGATCCGGGTGACGGAAGCTCCTGCTTCCGTGTCACCATTGTTCATCACGATGGCGCGTCCCGTGTGCACTTGACTCGGGTCAATGCATCCTACATCCGGTTGCCTCACATCAAGTACTACCAAGTTTGGAGCGGCATATGCAGCTCCCATGATGAGTGCCCCTATTAAGAGCACTATACCTCGCTTTTGCATGGGTAGAACCCTCCTCTTTCTTTTATATCGCT
>CAYITB010000003.1:5614-14415 GCA_964366155.1 uncultured Candidatus Saccharibacteria bacterium | reverse complement strand
TGCGGTAACGACATTGTGGAAGCGGGTGAAGAATGTGATGGCTCTGCCAACTGTACTACTGGGTGCCGACTTGCAACGCAAGCACCGGTCTGTAGCAATGACATAGTTGAGACCGGCGAACAGTGTGACGGTTCTGCTGACTGTACCTCTGGCTGTACTTTGCGCACTCCAGCTCCTGCCTGCGGTAACGACATTGTGGAAGCGGGTGAAGAATGTGATGGTTCTGCTAACTGTACAACTGGCTGTAAGCTTGCGGCAACACCTCCTTGTACTTCAAATTGTGGCGGCGGAGGTGGCGGCGGAGGTGGCGGCGGGGGCGGTACTTTTTCATCTTATCCCCGACTTGATCTCCGACAAGGTAATCTCATTCCCACTATTCCTGCAGGAAGCAAAACCACTCTTCATGCTGTGCTCACCAATATAGGAACTAAAACAGCAGAAGGAGTTGAGTTTTATATGACTCTCCCTGTTAATTTTTCATTTGATGGTCAAACCTTGACATCATATGGAAGTACAACTGCGACAGTAACGGGGAATAGTTTTGTTCTTACATCAAATCATATTACTACGTACCCACGCCTCTGGCGCTTAGGTGATCAATCGATCGATGAACGTCGTAATCTCTATATACCGATTATCGTTGCACACGGTGTACCTTCAGGGACCTATCTTATTCCGGTACGTGCGCGTATAGTAAGTACGAGTTCGCAGTATCCTGAAACAACGGCTTTTTTGAAGGTGATTGTGGGGAATCCAAACGTTGTATATCACCCTACTCCACGACCGATCGTAAGGGTCACTCCCAAACCGGCTCCTAAGATTGCAAAAGCAACGAGCACTATCTGTATTCCTACCGACGAGTATGCACGCTTAAAAGCAAATTCATCAATCGCGCAGGCTACTTCAACAGATGAGGATAACGATAGTGGTCTCCTCGCGGCGCTTGGTGGGCTCTTTGATCTCGGCACGGGAGACACCGGCTTTGGCCTCCTTGTTCTCCTTATCATCATTCTCGCGCTCGTGATTATTGCTCGCTTGCTCTATCACTATTTTGAGCATGAGGACGAGAATGGCGAGGGCGATGGGCAAATGCCGCTCATTCAGTAAATCTCCAACAAACAGATTAACTAAACAAAATCCGCCATTGAGCGGATTTTGTTTGTTGTGGCATTTTTCTTACGGTCGTGGAAAAAATATCATATTTAACTATCCCATAAAACAAGCGACCGCTTGAATTGTGGGATAATCATAAACTACTAAACACTCGGTGTTTAGTGCATTCTGGAGATGAGCTTGACGATGATGATGAAGAAGAAGGCGGCTCTCTCGACTGGCTTCTTGATTTGGATTCATAAAACCCTCAAGGAAGGAAACCCCATTTACCAATAGGTGAGTGGGGTTTTACATTTATGGAAAGAGGGACTCTATGACGGCGCGGACATCCGCGCCGTCTGCTGTTCCGCCGAGTTCCTTCATTACGGCGCCGGTGAGAATTCCTATTTGATTTTTATCGCTAATGCCGAGTTCCTCTTTTTTTGCTTGTGCGATGGGGAGTATTGATTCTTTGCTCATTGTCGCAGGGAGATACGGCTCTAGGAATGCGAGCTCCGCCTGCTCTCCCTCAACGAGGTCATTGCGACCGCCGGCCTTAAATTGTTCAATAGAATCTTTGTGTTGTTTGACGACCCGTTTAATAATTTTGAGTGCGAGCTCATCGGGAACGGGACTGTCTGGTGTCTGGCGTTGTGCTACAAGCTCGTTGGTAAATGCCGCAGAGAGAGAACGGAGCGTGTTGAGCTTCACTGTGTTCTTCTCTTTCATCGCCGTCTTGATTTCATTCTTAATAGTTTCCTGTATCATGGGCGTATTCTAGCACCCCCATGCAGAAAAAAGAAAGTATTTTTAATTCTCTTTACACGCGGCTTAACACGGCACAGCGGGAGGCTGTAGATACCATTGAAGGACCAGTAATGGTTATCGCAGGTCCGGGTACCGGCAAGACACAGGTGCTTACGCTCCGTATTGCCAATATCCTCCGTACGACCGACATCGGACCCGATGGCATTATGGCGCTTACCTTTACCCAATCGGGAGTGCACGCGATGCGTGAGCGACTTGCCGCTATTGTTGGCACGGCGGCGTACCGCGTGCACATTTACACCTTTCACGGATTTGCGAACGATATTATCCATCGTTATCCGGAGTATTTTTCCCGCATTATCGGCGGGCAGAATGCCGAGGGAATAGATCAATTTCGTATCATTGAGCACCTCGTCCTCTCTCTGCGACTTTCCGTGCTTCGTCCCTTAGGTAATCCGCGCTACTATTGCGCGCCGATCAAAAAGGCAATTGACCGTCTCAAGCGGGAAAATGTTCCCCCCGCTCGCTTAGCAGAGCATGTGAGGAGAGTGCGCGCTACCCTCAAAAAAGACGCAAAAAAAATTTCTCTCGGCGAGTACACAAAGCGCGAGCGCTCACTTAAGAAGTTGAGCGAACTAACGCTTGTCTACCGAGCCTACGAGGAGGCACTCCGCGAAGAACATCTCTACGATTATGGAGATATGGTGATGGAGCTTATCCGCGCGCTTGAGGCGCACCCCGACCTCTTGCTCACCCTTCGCGAGGAGTACCAATACCTCCTTGCTGATGAGCACCAAGATGCAAATCAATCGCAAAATCGCATTTTGGAACTCTTAGCGGGAGATGATCCCGAGCCAAATTTATTTATCGTGGGCGATGAACGTCAGGCAATTTATCAATTCCAAGGCGCCTCTCTGGAAAACTTTCTCTACTTTTCCCGCCGCTTTCCAACGGCGCGCGTGATTGAGCTTACCGATAATTATCGTTCCACGCAATCTGTGCTGGATGCGGTGCATACGCTTGCTCCGCGACATCCGCATGGGGGAGAGCGTCCAGTGCTTGTGGGGCGCTCGCGCGGTACGGGGCATCCTATACGCATTGCCTCACTTTCCGACGAAGAAGCCGAGGCGCCGTTTATTACCTCATGTATTGCGGATGATACCGCGCGCGGTATCCCACTTTCTGAAATTGCCGTGCTCTACCGCGAGAATCGCGACATGCAACGCTTTGCAAACGCACTCTCTGCCGTCGCGATTCCCTTTGTGGTGGAGTCTGACGAGAGTGTGCTTGATGATCCTCGGGTACGCGCTTTCATCTCTCTCTTGCGTGGCGTTACGCGGGTGAGCGATGAACGGAATGCCATAGAGCTCCTTTTCTTGCCGTGGCTTGCGATCCCGCTTATTACCCGTTCTCTCCTTGTTGAACATGCGCAGAAGGAAAAAATTCCTATCCTTGAGGCACTTGCGCAATCACGAACGCCTGCGCTCTCGCACTATGCGTCGTCCCTCTCTCGGTGGCACAACTACTCACGCAAACTTCTCTTATCGGAGGCGGTTCAAAAGATTTTTAATGAGAGTGGCGCCGCAGTGTTTATGCTGTGCGAGGACGATAGTGCAATTCTTTTGGAACGGATGGCAGGACTCTACGAGGCGCTCAAGATGTACCTTGAGCGCCATCCGCACGCGTACCTAGAAGATTTTGTAGAGTACCTCTCACTCCATGAGGCACACCATATTCCCATTCCTGCACAAAAGAGCCTTGCTCGCGGAGGTGTGCGCCTTATGACTGTTCATCGCTCTAAAGGTCTCGAGTTTGACTCGGTGTACCTCGTGGGGGCGGTGGATGGGCGCTTTGGGGGGAGACGGAATACCGAAACTTTCGATCTCCCCATACGGGGGAGTGATTCAGAACTTTCTGGGACCGATGATGAACGGCGCCTTTTTTACGTTGCGCTTACTCGTGCGCGCACAGAGGCATTGGTGAGCTTCTCGCGCGCACGCTTTGGTAGACTGCAACTCCCTACGCAATTTATTGAAGAACTTCGGAAAGATAGGGTAACGCTTGTTGATACCAAGGCTTTTGAATTAGCGCGGAGCCCAGAGGCGCCGCTCCTTGCTGTCCCAAAACAAACAGCACCCTCTATCGCTCATAGAGAGTATGTGCAAGAACTTTTTCTCTCGCGGCCCTTTAGTGTCACACACTTAAACAATTATCTTGAGTGTCCGTGGCGCTACTTTTTTGTAAATCTCTTGCGCATGCCGGAATCTAAGAGTCCTTCCCAGTGCTATGGAACTGCGGTGCACGCGGCACTCCGTGAGTACGGGGAAGTGCTCGCGAAGGGGAAGCGACCGACAAAGAAATTTCTCTTAGAACGCTTTGAGCACTATCTTAAAAAAGAGCCACTCTCTGAAGCTCTTGCTCACGATGCTCTTACTAAGGGGCGTGTGGCACTCACGGGCTACTACCGTGCACGAGCGCACTATTTTTCACCGGAAGCAAAACAAGAGTGGAAGCTCTCTGGCCCTGAGCTCGCTGTTACAGAGGGGAGAGCGCTTCTCTTGTCCGGCACCATAGATAGGCTTGAGTATGAGGGCTCTCGCCTTACGGTCACCGATTTTAAAACGCGGGCGCCACTCTCGCGGAACGAGATACTGGGTAACACAGCTTCCTCAAACGGGAATTATTTTCGACAGCTCCTCTTTTATAAAATACTGATTGATGGCGCGGATCTTGGCGCCCCACTTTCACGGGGGGTTCTTGATTTTATTGAGCCGAACGAGCGCGGTGTGTACAAGCACGAAGTATTTGATCTTGAAAGCGGTGATGTAAAAAATTTAGTGAAAGAAATACAAAGAGTCGCGGAAGAAATTATGTCGCTCTCATTTTGGGACCGCCGCTGTGGAGTGGTGGGGTGCGAGTACTGTGTGTTGCGCGAAACAATGGAGGGACCTGCCTCTAATTTAGCGAGTGTCGCGCAGACGAGTCGCCGGAATAAGCGCGAAGAGAAGAACAATCCCCAGCACAAAAAACAGAGTAGAGATACTTCCAAAGGAAAGAATAATCGTCGCAATAATCGGCGCAATTAAGTATGAAAAGGGCATCGCGTTCCGTGAGATACTTACAATGAGCGCGTCGTGTTCGTCAATGTGCTTGAAGAGGAAGCTCTCTTTCATAACCTCCAAGCTTGCCGCCCCCACGCGGCTCATAAAGAGAATGAATGCCCACACAAAGAGGGGAGCTCCCCCCATAAAAGCGATTGCCGCTGATGTGAGCGCCATAATGATGAGAGACCCAACGATGATCTCCTTTTCTCCTAGACGAGTATCTGCAAGACGACCAAGTGGGTACTGGAGGATGACGAAAGGTGTAAGCATTATGGTAAAGAGGATCCCGATGGTGGTCCAGCTCATCCCTATCGCATCGTGCAAGAGGAGCGGGAGGTAGATAACCATTACTGCATAAAAAAAGTTAAGAAAGAAGTCCAACATAAGTGCGTACGCGACCTGCAAATGCGAGCCGCGGCGTGCACACCAAATTTTTGTAAGTGTATCACCGAGTGAACTCTCTCGTATGGTAAAGTCGCGGAGACGCGGGAGGTGATAGATGATAGCGAAAAGAGCGGGAACGAGGGCAAGTGCCGCAACTGCGTAGACTTGCGCAAAACTTTGTTCAACTAAGATACCAGAAATGAAAGGGGCACAGAGCCATGCGCTGTTACCTATAGTAAGGTAGAGTCCGCGGATGCGCCCCGTGTGAGCATCATCAGAGACGTGTTCAACGTAGAGATCAAGGAGAAATTTAACAACAACCCCGAGTATGTACGAGAGAATAAAGAGCACGAGGACGAGAGGACGGATCGCAAACTGTGCGAGTCCAAAGAGGATAAAAAACAGCGCGATAGAGAAAAATATTGTTGCCGTGTGTATTCCGATTTTTTTAATAACACGAGGGAGGAGAAACACCGCAACGAGTGTGAACGCCGCCGCGCAGGCGTACACGAGACCGACAAAGGATACACCGACGACGCGCGCGATGAAAGACGATCCTACATAGGCGATGAGGCCTAAATGAAGGGAGAGGAAAAAACTTGTAGTTGCTAAGGGGAGGAAACGTCGTGTGCGCATACTCGATATTAGACTTCAATGAGCACGGGGAGGATGATGGGCCGCTTATGGGTCTCTTGGAAGAGGAATTTGCCGACATCCTCGCGTACTTCGTTCCGTATGTAATCAAAGTTGATGGGGTTCATCTTCTCCGCGCTCCGCTCAATAGATTTTTTTACAAGGACGCGGACCTTACGGAGCAAGTCTTGTGATTCCTTGAGGTACACGAAACCGCGCGAGATGATGTCGGGTGACTTGCGCATCTTACCTGTTTTAAGATTAACGATCGCAACAATAACAAACATCCCTTCTTCCGAGAGCATCTGTCGATCGCGAATCACAACTTCTTTCACGTTCCCTTTCCCCAGACTATCTACCATCACAATACCCATGCTCACATTCTCCTTGTGACGGACAATACGTTTGCCGTGTTCAACAATATCAATAACGGATCCATTATCGGGAATGACAATATTTTTTTCAGGCATACCGAGGCGCTGTGCCATGTCGGCGTGCACACGGAGCATGTGATGATGACCGTGAACGGGGACAAAAAAACGAGGTTTAACCATTGTATGTACCCACTCCAGCTCGCCTCCATAGGAGTGACCAGAGGAGTGCACGTCAGCAATTGAGTTATGGATAATTTTTACCCCCTGTCGCGCGAGATTATCTTTCAGTTTTTGAACAGCCCTCTCGTTCCCCGGGATGACAGAAGAGGAGAGGAGAATAACGTCTCCCTTTTTAAGTTTTACTGTTTTATGTTGGCGATTGGAGATACGCATGAGTGCCGCGAACTCGTCTCCCTGCGCTCCGGTGGCAAGAATCACAATTTTATTATCGGGATAATTTTGCATCTCTTCCGCGGGAATAATGGTCCCGCGCCGGACGGAGAGGAGTCCAAGCTCTTTAGCAATCTCCACATTCGTCTTCATTGAGCGCCCTTCAACGACGATCTTTTTTCCCAGATCCTCCGCATCTTTGATGATAAAGATGATGCGCTCAAGGAGGGAGGCAAAGGTTCCCACAATGAGACGCCCTTGTGATTCCGCGATAATTTTATGAAGGTTGACGTGCACGTCGCGTTCGGAGTAAGAGAACCCTGGTTTTTCGACATTAGTAGAGTCAGCAATTAATAAGAGATTATTCTCTTTGCCGATGGCGGAAAATGTTTTAACCTCGTGCTCGTGAGGAACTCCATTGTGGTGGTCAATCTTAATGTCTCCGGTGAATACAATATTACCATTAGGTGTTTCCATAATAATGCCGGTAGAATCGGGGATGGTATGCGTTGTCGCAAAGAATCTAAATCGGAAAGTTTTACTTATCGGTAATATTTCACCCGGGGTGATAACGTTTATTTCAAATTTTGGGAGGTGGGGGAACTCTTCTTGCCTCTTTTTAATCATGACGGCGGTGAGTAGTGTGGTAAAGATCGGGGGGTTGCCAATTTTATTCATCACGAAGGGGATACCCCCAATATGGTCAAGGTGCCCATGCGTAATTAAAACAGCTTTGATCATGCGTGCTCGCTCTTCAAGATAGGTAGTATCAGGCACGATGTAATCAACACCCGGGGCGTTTTCATCGGGGAATTGCACGCCGATATCAACGATGACAATCTCGCCGCAGTACTCAATGGCGGTCATATTCTTACCGATCTCTTCTACCCCACCAAGAGGGATAATGCGAATATCCCCTTCTTTGAGCTTGGGGATTGCTTGGCGAGTTTTTTTATTTTCAGATGGTCCATGTTCACGACTATGTGGACTGTGCGACTGACGTCTCCCGCGCCGAGCTTGAGGCGCACAAGAGTGAGATGTTTGTTCGGGATTCATAGGATTTTAGCGATAATAGTTTGCAAATAGTTTCCACACGCGATCTGTTTTCTTGTGCCACATCGCTACACCAGTAAAACGATCGCTTGAGACAGTGATTGGTGGGAGTATTACCCCCTTGAGTGTCCCCGGTACGACGTAGATGAAGGAAGGGGCGTAGAGGAAGACGGCCGGCGTGTCAGCTTTAATGGTGTTTCGGAAGAGGCGGAATTTCTCTTCTCGCGCGGAGGCATCAAAGAGAGTTCGTGCTTCAGTAAGGATACTGTCAACGGAAGTATTTGTGTAGAGCGCGATGTTGAGTCCCGGGTCGAGCCGTTGTGATGAGTGCCAAAAAGAGAAGGGGTCGGGATTCCTTCCCACCACTTCGCCAAAGAGGAGCGCCTCGTACTTACGCGGACGGATGACGAGATTCTTTAGGTCGCTCTCTTCATAGTACTGTGGCTTTACCGCAATACCAAGCTCGGCCCAGGCATTTTTGAGCGCCTCGGCGGCCGCTTTGAGTTCGGGTACGTTTGAAGTCTCAAGGGTAAAGGAGAGCGTCTCGGTCCCTGCTTTTGTTTTACGACTGCGGATGCCGTCGGGACCAAGCTCCCACCCTGCTTTCTCAAGAAGCGCGCGCGCTTCTGCCGTTTTATGATCACTGATGCTTGAGCTTGCGTAGCCGAGAGCTCCCGGGGGGAATGGTCCATCAATCGGAGTTCCGTAGCCATTGAGTACGCTCTCCACAATACTTGTTCGTGGGGCAGAGAGCGAGAGCGCCTCGCGCACCTCTTTATGTGTAAAGATGGGGGCTTGGCTCTGATTCACAAAGACGGCAAAAATGCGGGGGAGCGGTGCCGTGATCACACGGTATCCCTCATTGGCAAGAGTCCGCGCGTCAGAGGGAGAGAGTGCCGCGGCACTCTCTATGGTTCCGTTCCGCAGTGCTCCTACTAATGAGTCGTTGGTATCAAAAAAGAGGATAGTGATGTCAACTTTTGCTTGCTCATTTGCCGCCTGT
>CAYITB010000003.1:0-5514 GCA_964366155.1 uncultured Candidatus Saccharibacteria bacterium | reverse complement strand
TAGCCACTAGCGAGATCAGGGACGAGCGTTCCGTCCGGCGAAGTACGCATGAGTCCCGAGTAAATGAGTGCAGAGAGATCGCGGTCGGCATCGGATAGCGCGAGGATAGGATTGATGAAGCGCGGTGTGCCAACAATACCCTCAACGAGTATGCCACCAGAGGCGGGTATCTCAACCAAGAGCGCGCGGTTGACTGCCCAGAGAAATCCAAGGAACGAACCAATCCCTACGCACAGAAGCACAAATAAACCCACGCGCTCGTAGAATGAGAACGATTGATTGACCGCGTGTACCTCGGCGCGATTGGGCAGACCGTGGGGCACGTTCGGAGACGGAGACGATTCAGTCACGATAGTTAGTGAATAAAAAAATGAATGACGTATGCTTAGAATGTTGTACCAGCAACTTGGGGCACAAGGACAGAGAGAGAAAAGAGTATGGCAATAACGATTGTTGCAATGAAGAGCGTTTTTTCCACGCCACGCTTTTGGAAGGAGGGGCCGCTGGTGTCGCCGCCAAAGGCGGCTCCCAAACTCGCCTCATTCCGTTGTATGAGGATAGCGACGACGAGGAGTATTGAGAGGGCGATGTGCACCCAGGGCAGGAGGGGAAGTAACGCTTGCATGTACGTCTTACATGCTAGCACGGGGGGGAGTTGACAGTCAACAGCAACTGTCTATAATGGGGCATCTATGGCACACAAAATACGTATTAAACCGCTCGGTGATCGGGTCCTTATCCTTCCGCTCTCGGATGAAGACAAACAGGGTAAAACAAAAAGTGGTATTATCATCCCCGACACCGTCAATAAAGAGCGTCCCGAGGAGGGGAAGGTGATTGCCTGCGGGGAGGGTAAGATTACTGACGATGGTACCCTTGTGCCGCTTACGGTACGGAAGGGGGATAGGGTCATTTTCTCTAAGTACGGGCCGGATGAGATAAAAATAGATGGCGTGGAGTACCTTATTGTCAGCGAGTCGAGCATTTTAGCAATCATTGAGGACTAGCGTATGGCAAAACAAATTCAATTCAATAATAACGCACGCAAGTCACTCAAAAAAGGGATTGATGTGCTTGCCGATGCCGTTAAGATGACACTCGGTCCTCGTGGCCGTGCGGTGGTGATTGATAAAAGCTACGGGGCTCCGCAGGTAACCCTTGATGGCGTGACGGTTGCCAAGGCGATAGAACTGGAAGATAAGTTTGAAAACATTGGCGCGAGCTTGATCAAACAAGCTGCAGATAAAACAAACGATAACGTAGGTGACGGCACTACCACCTCGGTGGTGCTCGCGCAAGCTATTATTGAGGGAGGGGAAAAGGCGGTGACAGAGAAGGGTTTTAACGTTATCCACCTTGCCGATGAGCTGATGCGCGAGAGCGCGGGAGTAATTAAGTCCTTAGAGAGTCAACGGGAGAATATTGATGATATGAAGAAGATTGAGGAGGTGGCAACGCTCTCCTCTAAAGATGGTGAAATCGGCAAACTGATCGCTGACGTGATTAAGAAGGTGGGGAAGGACGGGGTGGTAACTATTGAGGATTCCAACACTGGCTTAAATAGCTCGGAGCTGGTGGAAGGGATGCAGTTTGATAAGGGCTATGTGGCGCCCTATATGATAACGAATCCCGAGAAGATGAGCGCCGAGTATGACGACCCATACATTCTCATCACCGATAAAAAGATTTCCGCTATTAAAGACATTTTGCCGCTCCTTGAGGCGCTCGCGCAGAAGGGGAAGAAGGATTTAGTGATTATTGCCGATGATATAGATGGCGAAGCACTCACCACACTCATTGTTAATAAGCTCCGCGGCATTTTTAACGCGCTTGCAGTAAAGGCACCCGCCTTCGGCGACCGCAAGAAGGAAATGTTGCAAGACATTGCCATCCTCACAGGGGCAAAAGTAATTTCTGAAGATGTGGGACTCAAATTAGAAACTGCCGACATAAGTATGCTCGGGCGTGCGCGCCGTGTGCTCTCCACTAAAGATGTTACCACCATCGTTGGCGGTAAGGGGAAGAAGAGTGATGTGGAAGAGCGTGTGATGGCTATCAGGAAGCAGATTGAAAATACCGAATCTACATACGATAAAGAAAAGTTGCAGGAGCGCCTCGGTAAACTCTCTGGTGGCGTGGCAGTGATTAAAGTGGGTGCTCCAACCGAGAGCGCGCAGAAGGAGCTTAAACAACGCGTAGAGGATGCCGTGGCGGCAACTAAGGCGGCGATGGAGGAGGGGATTATCCCCGGCGGTGGCATCGCACTCTATAACGTGGTAATTGCGATGGGAGATACCAAGGGGGCAGATACAATTTCTGCGCATGCGCGCGACATTTTGCGCAGGGCGGCGGAGTCACCCATCACGGCAATTTTAGAGAACAGTGGTGAGGACCCAAAAAAGTGGATGAAGGAGCTCTCGGTACGCAAAGAAGCTACAAAATCAAAGGAAGAGCGTACCTGGCTTGGCTTTAACGCCAAGAGTAACACCATTGAAGATCTCAAAAAGGCAGGCATTATTGACCCACTCAAGGTGACCAAAACGGCATTCCTTAACGCCGTCTCCGTAGCCTCAAACTATCTCACCATTGGCGCGGCAATTACTGATATCCCTAAAAAATCCGCCGAGGCGGACGCGCATAATCACGGTGGCGGTATGGACATGGATTACTAGGGTGATTTTGTGATATAATAGACACATGAATACACTCACCTATATTATTTTCGGGATAGTTGCGGTTTTGGTGGTATGGCTCATTGCGGCCTACAACGGATTTGTGCGTGTGGCGACACGCACCAAGGAGAGCTGGGCAGATATTGAGGTCCAGCTTAAACGCCGCTACGACCTCATCCCTAACTTAGTGAGCACGGTTAAGGGCTATGCGGGGCACGAGAGCAAGACTTTTGAGCAGGTGACTGAAGCACGCACCAAGGCCATGGGAGCCCAAGGCCCCCATGAGCGCGCAGAGAGTGAGAATATGCTCTCGGGAGCATTAAAGAGCATCTTTGCGCTCTCGGAGGCATATCCGGACTTAAAGGCGAACCAGAACTTCCTTGAGCTCCAGCGAGAGCTTAGTGATACGGAGAATAAAATCCAAGCTGCGCGCCGCTTTTACAACGGCAATGTGCGCGACTTAAACATTAAAGTAGATTCCTTCCCCGGGAATCTCATTGCGAGTTCCTTCGGCTTTAGTAAACAAGAATTTTTTGACATCCCCGACAACGACGCAGCGCAGACACCAGTTGAGGTAAAGTTCTAAGCAAAGACCATGGCGGTGTACCAGAGCTACGACGCAAACGTCCGTAAAACGTGGGTGCTGATGACACTGTTTTTCCTCGTGGTGATTGGGATTGGTTTTGCTTTTGCACAGGTATGGCGTGATCCAGCAATTCTCTACATTGCGATTGCCTTCTCGCTCTTTATGAACTTTTTCTCCTACTGGTACTCGGACAAGATAGTGCTCTCTATCTCTGGCGCGCGCCATGCCGACAAAAATCAATTTTGGGATCTCTACACGGTAACAGAGAACTTAGCGATTACTGCGGGCATCCCCATGCCTAAGCTCTACGTCATCGCTGACCCCGCACCCAACGCCTTTGCCACAGGGCGCGACAAGGAGCATGCCGCGGTTGCGGTGACGGAGGGGCTCCTCTCTCTGCTCACCAAAACAGAGTTGGAGGGGGTGATTGCGCACGAGCTCTCGCACATTCGTAATCGCGACATCCTTCTCTCTACGGTAGTAGTGGTGTTGGTTGGATTTATTTCCATCATGGCGGACATTTTCCTCCGGGGGATGATGTTTGGTGGTGGGGGACGAGATCGCGATAGTAAAGGTGGGGGACTCTTAGTGATTGTGGGTCTTGTGCTCGCTATACTCTCGCCGATTGCGGTGACGCTCATCCAGCTTGCTATCTCTCGCAAGCGTGAGTTCCTTGCCGATGCTTCCGGCGCATTGCTCACTCGCTACCCTGACGGACTCGCCAGTGCGTTACAAAAAATCTCAAGCTACCCGGGACAGATGAAGAGCGCCACGAAGGCGACAGCGCACCTCTACATCAGTAACCCCTTCCGTGGGAAGGGTATGGCAAAGCTCTTTATGACCCACCCTCCTGTTGAGGAGCGTATTGCGGCCTTGATGGGTATGAAAGGGGAGCGTGTGGTATAACAGGAGGGATACACGGAGGCGTCGCATAGCGGTCTAGTGCGCACGCTTGGAAAGCGTGTGTGGGTCACACCACCGAGAGTTCGAATCTCTCCGCCTCCGCCTTCGCTACGCTGAAGCTCGTAAGAGCGAAGGCGAGCTTCATTGAATAGCGAAGCTTCAGCGAGACAAGTCCGCCAGATTACCAACTTTGAACTTGTATAAATATGGCAAAAAAGGGTCCAACAAAAAAAGAATTAGTGGAAGCTGATCTTGAGAGGCGTATTAGTATTATCTCACCCGTACTTGCGGAGAAAATTTCCGATAAAGACACCATACATAAACTCGCAGTTGAACTCATACGTGGGGCAGAAGATGGCCTAGAATTTACAGACGTCTCATTCGACGAATGGGTCAGGGATCGCTTCAAGCCTCAACTCGTCTGGCTTACTACGGAAGATTACGAGCGAGCGTTGTTGCGTGCGTTGTGGCTTGCCAGAACATTCGCGGGCACAGACTATGGCTCTTCTCGCCAACGGGACATGGCACAAGTCTGGACTGACACCGCACGTGGCTTTGCCGGAGAAATTGCGCTCTCTAAATTCCTACAGAGTCGATACGGCATTGAAACCAAAGTAGATGTCACTCGTGGCAAAACGGAAGATTACTTACCAACAGATGTAGCAAACATACGGAAGGAAGGAGAAGAATGGCGTTCACCGAATATCACTTTGAGTATCAAGGCAACGAAATTTAATGGCCGATGGCTGGATGCACCCGGCGCACAGATTAATCACTCAGATGGTTTTGTGCTCACAAAGCTCGGTATTACCAGACAGCATTTTCTTGGATTTTTAAAAGATAGTGGCTTAATCGCAACAATGCTATCTCATGGCAAGGAACTGGAGGAAGTGTCCGAAACTGATGCGAGAACACTTCTGGACGAGATCCCAACGTCGTACCCAATTCCAGTTTATTTACCGGGATGGCTCGATAAACGTGAATTAAATCTACCGATTCATACCTTGAATGCAACAGTAGTAGGTCGTACTAAAAAACGCATCGTCGTTCGACAGGGAGTCGGGGTATTTACCCCTGATCGTATCCGTCAGCATCCATCAATATCCGCACTTCAAGATAGTTCTAGTTTAGGGATTGAGATCGAACCGATTGTAAAGTCGTTTACTGGTCAAAAATTTCTCGCACATTCTGGTGCATTCAAGTTTGGAGACAAGGCGTGGAAGGAGCTTATAAAGCAACTGTAGCACCGACCCCTACTTCATCAAATAAACTTGCTATCTCCCATGCGTTAGCTTCTCCGTTCGTAAGTTTTGAGTCCACTGATTCGTAAGGAATCCCCGCAAAAGTTTTTAG
>CAYITB010000002.1:24272-33785 GCA_964366155.1 uncultured Candidatus Saccharibacteria bacterium | reverse complement strand
TCAGGATTTTGCGGGGGGAAATCAGTGGGACGCGCTTCGCGCGTCCCATCAAAAAATTGGTCTTTTATCTGAAAGTCTAATTCTGGAGCCAATGATCGGGATTGAACCGATGACCTCCCCCTTACCAAGGGGGTGCTCTACCAACTGAGCTACATTGGCTTATTGAAACAATGCGCGGCTGATGGGTGCTGACCCCACGACCTCTCGCGTGACAGGCGAGTGCTCTACCGTTGAGCTACAGCCGCAAATTAGAGACAAACCTTCGTGACCAAAACAATACTAGACCCTCTCTGTGTTGAGCCCTGCCTGCCGGCAGGCAGGTACAGCCGCAAACGTCCGTATCCTAACAAAATTTGCTTCGGAAAGAAAACGGGTGTCGGGGGTGGGAATCGAACCCACGACCTTAGGTTTATGAGTCCTATGCTCTACCAACTGAGCTACCCCGACGTACGTCAAAAAAGTAACACGGAATAGCACATTTTTCAATCCAAACCCTTATCAAAATAATGGACTAATTGTTTATAAATATACCGTCGGCCAGATCCACTTTTTAAGAACTTTTCTCTTCCTAAAGCATCTTCCTTCAATAGATACGCCTCGTAATAGATTAATTTCCAATTCTTTTTCCTGCTAGTTGTCTGCCCTCCCCTTCCATCTAAATGTTCTGCTAATCTTCTTTTTAGATTTTCACTGAAACCGATATACAAACTTCTCGTACTGATATCCTGATTTCTTAGGACATACACATAATACATACGTCCAGATTAGGCCCCGTAAAATAAATTTGCAAGAGCAAATTCATCACGGGGCTCACGAAAAAAAATTACGTGGCCACGAAAAAAGAAAAAGCGACACCGTCGCCTTTTCTTCTCGTGGCTCGCTCAAAGTGGCGTGCCGCGAGGTGCGTCTCGCACTTTTCGCGGTTGCGGGGGTTGGATTTGAACCAACGACCTTCAGGTTATGAGCCTGACGAGCTACCACTGCTCCACCCCGCGAGTCAAGTATACTACTCGTTTCTGTCTCGTCAATATTTTTTAGAGATACTTAAACTCCCGGAAAACATTCTCATAAAGAGCGATGATGCGTTGTGCTTCGCGGTGCGAGAGCGGAACCCCATCTGTATCATGCGCAATGCGATTGCGCGCTTTGTGCGCCTCCCACGCGCTCTCAAGAGTAAGGAAATCGCTCCGCTCCACATTCTTGAGCTTATCCCCCATACTCATTCCTGGGAGTCCCATAGTCCCTACAATATCTTCAAGGATGGCATCTGCTTCAAGAATGGCGAGCTTCCAATCAGCCTCGCGCTCCGAATTTAATTTCTCCGTAATACGTACCCATCGTTCTTCCCCAGGAGAGAGCGCGTGAGTAGTTTTTGTTTGTTCTAGTACATTTCCCTCGCCTTCCTTCACCTTCATACTAAGAGTGATCATCTTATAGGCAACGTACACTAACGCACAAAAAAGGATGGTGCTCACAATTCCTGCGAAAAGTTTATACCACCAAAGCACTGTTGCAAACGTTTCTGTCTTCCAGAACGCAAGTGGCCCTTCTCCCGTTATCAATCCAGTAAAGGAATGAATGAGTCTATAGAGTAGATAAAAAAGCGTATCAATTCCCATAGGTATCTTTAGCTATGGCAAAGAGTGTGTCTTCCGCAAAGTAGGGAGCAATAATCTGAAAACCGATAGGGAGTCCTGTCGTTGTGGATCCCACAGGGACGGAAAGTGCTGGTAACTCTGCTATGTTCGCAGGAACAGTAAACACATCCTCCAAGTACATAGTGAGTGGGTCGCTCGTCTTTTCCCTCAATGTAAACGCGGGAGAGGGCGTGGTGGGGAGCACGATTGCGTCCACCTGCGCAAACGTATCTTCAAAATCTTTTCGTATCACTCGTCGTATAGCACACGCCTTCCCGTAGTAAGCATCATAATAGCCAGCGGAAAGAACATAGGTACCCAACATAATGCGCCGCTTTGCCTCTCGCCCAAAACCATATCCGCGCGTTTCTACGTAATCTCCGAGGAGATTCTCTCCATCAATATGGAGTCCGTAACGCACCCCATCAAAACGAGCGAGGTTTGTTGAAACTTCTGCAAACATCAGTACATAGTACACCGCGAGCGCGTGGTGGATGTTTGGTAATGGAATGTCTACTACCGTATACCCCTTTTCTTTTAATTGAGTAAGCGTGTGTTCAAAAGATTGCATAATTTCTGGGTGAACCCCTTTTTCAATAAAAGCGCGCGGTACTCCTATTGTTTTAGGCGGATAAGGTGAGTGTTGAGGAACACGAGTAGGATCAACAGTCGTCGCATCGCGCTCGTCAAGCCCAGCAAGCGCATGATAAAGAAGTTCTGCATCTTCAACTGTTTTTGCAAATGGACCGATCTGATCAAGAGAGGAGGCCATCGCCATTAGCCCATACCGCGAGACCCTCCCATACGAAGGCTTCATCCCCACCACACCGCAAAATGCCGCCGGCTGTCGTATAGACCCGCCGGTATCAGACCCAAGTGCAAGGAGCGCACAATTATCTGCTACGGCAACAGCAGAGCCACCGGAGGAGCCCCCCGCTACTCTTGTATGATCGTGAGGATTTTTTGTGGGTCCGTAGGCAGAATTTTCGGTTGAGCCACCCATTGCAAACTCGTCCATATTGGTTCGCCCAATAATAATGGCTCCCGCTTGTTTCAATTTTTCAATAACACTCGCATCATAAGTCGCGTGGTAATGTTCAAGAATTTTTGACGCTGATGAAGCAATTTTTCCTTTGATAAGAATATTGTCTTTTACTGCAATAGGGATCCCCGCAAGCGGTGCGAGGACCTCACCACTCGCGCGCCGCCTGTCTACCTCCTCTGCTGTTGCTAACGCATCATCAAAAATCTCTAGGTAGGTATTAAGCGTACTATTACGCTCATGCGCTCGCGTGAGATACGCTTCGGTAAGTTCTCGTGCAGAAAAGTCACCGTGTGAAAGATGTTCGTGTGCAGAGCGAGCAGTGAGAGTGGCCGGATCAATGGTCATTGTGTTTAGTAATGATTTGCTTTACCACAACATAATCACGATCTCTCTGTGGCGCTTCAGCAAGGAGTGCTCTCGTATATTCCCCGCTCTCATGAGGGTGCTCATCTGCACGGAGTGTGTTGCTGTTGTGGGTACGATCAATACCCGGAAGCTCCGCAAGTGTGGAGAGTTCCGACACATAATTGAGGATAGAGGCAAAGTCATGCTCAAGGATATTCACCTCTTCGGAAGAGAGTTCAACGCGCGCGAGTCCTGCAAGCCGCACAATATCCTCGCGTGAAATACTCGTCGCCATAGCGGCATCCTATCACTTTTTGACGAGCTTGAGAAATTGCTCTTCGGAGAGGATAGCAACTCCAAGCTCCTGCGCTTGAGTATGTTTTGAGCCAGGATTATCCCCAGTCACTACATAACTCGTCTTCCGCGAGACCGATTCAGACACTTCCGCTCCATGATCTCTTACAAGCGCTTTTGCTTTGTCGCGCGTAATAGTTGCAAGAGTACCAGTAAATACAAACATCTTTCCAGAGAGAGGGCCGAGTTGCCTCTTTTTTGCTTGTGCCTCAATATGGACTTCTTTAAGAATGTCCCGCACAAGAGCCCCATTGTGTGCATCGCGGAACCAGATATATATTTCATGCGCGACCACCTCTCCCACACCAACAACCGCGCGCAACTCTTCCTCACTTACATTTTGAATATACGAGAGCGTGCCAAACTCTTCAGCAATATCTTCCGCCGTTTCCTCCCCCACCTGTGGGATAGAGAGTGCAATCAAAAATCGTGGGAGTGAAACTTTTCGCCTCTCATTAATAGCAGTGATTAAATTTTTCGCAGAAAGTTCACCAAATTTTGGCAAATCAACAATGTCGCCTTCTTTGAGGGTAAAAATATCGGGGAAACGCGAGACAAGCCCATGGTCCATGAGGAGATCAATGATCTTGGGGCCAAGTCCTTCAATATCAAAGGCATGCTTACTCGCAAAGTGGTGAAGCTTGCGCCGCAGTGCAACACCCGAGTTCCTTTCAACACAGCGATATGCCGCTTCGCCAGGGAGACGCTCTATTTTGCCACACTCTGGTATGGAAGAAGGAAATTTAAATTTTTTCTCTTTTCCGGTACGGAGTTCGGTAAGTACCGATACAATATCAGGGATAATATCTCCTGCTTTTTGTAAGATAACCGTGTCTCCTACGCGCACATCAAGTCGTTCAATTTCATCTTCATTGTGGAGCGTTGCACGAGAGACGGTGGAGCCATCTACCAGTACGGGCTTAAGTACCGCAACTGGAGTTACCACACCAGTACGCCCTACCTGAAGAATAATATCCTCCACAATCGTTGTTGCTTGTTGCGCAGGAAATTTATATGCAATGGCAAAACGGGGCGCCTTGCCGGTGTAGCCGAGCGTCTTCTGATGGGCTCGCTCATTTACCTTTACCACAATCCCGTCAATCCCATAAGGTTCCCTCCTCGCTCGGTTCATCCATTTTTTATAAAAAGAGATGACGGCATCAATATCTACACTGTGTGCAAAATGTGTATTGACCTTAAAGCCAAGTGTTTGGAGAAGTTTTAATTCTTCCTCTTGAGTTTTTAGTTCACCCGCCTCCCACTGTGCAATGTCATAAATAAAGGTATCCAACTTTCGTTTTGCGACAATACGCGGATCCAATTGACGAATAGTGCCCGCGGCAACGTTGCGTGGATTAGCGTAGAGCTCCTCCCCTGCTTTTGCGCGCTCCCGATTAATCCGTTTAAATTCTTTTTTAGAGAGCCACACTTCTCCCTCAACGATCACATCCTCTGGTTTCTCAAGTATAAGCGGCACCGACTCAATAGTGCGTATGTTTGCCGTCACATCCTCCCCCACCGTACCGTTACCGCGAGTGGCGGCAGTAATGAGCTTTCCTTTTTTGTACGTTAATACTATCTTAAAACCATCAATTTTTAGCTCGCAGAGATAGGAATAACGAGTACTCCCGACCCCCTTCTTTATTCGCTCGTCAAAGGCGCGGATATCCTCTTCCGTAAACGCATCGTTAAATGACCATTGAGGCACCGTATGAGTCACTTTTGCAAACTTATCCAAAGGCTCACCTGCCACACGTTGAGTTGGTGAGTCTGGCGTAATAAGCTCGGGATGTGCCGCCTCAAGCTCTGTGAGTTCGCGCTTGAGTGAGTCCAGCGCGGCGTCGCTCAACTCCTGTTTATCTAAAACATGGTAGAGGTACCGATGCCGATTGATCACTTCGCGGAGCTTTTGGATACGTAACAAGACAGATGGAGACATGGATATTCTTACAGTGGAACATTTTGTGCATTTTTTCTCACCCGCCTTGGATCTACACTAGTATCATCTCCGGTATCGGATCCTTGCGAAGCAAAGTTTCGTCCTGGATCTCCAGCTGTGTAGCAAACCTGTACTTTTACCCAAGGGTCTTTTAGCGCCCCTCCTGCAGCGCGGCTTGTTGGACTTAGAAAGAGAGTAAACTCTTTTATGGAAGTCTTTCCAGCGCACACGAGTATGCCAGAGCTAGGAGTAGAAAGTACAATATCCTGCCCAGAACATTTTTGATTAATAGTGCCCTCCGGCAAATCAAGCAGGCCATTAGCCTTGCCTTGTTCAGACTTGTACCACCTATCCCAAAATTGGGCACACGTATTTCCATCAATAGAAGACGCGAACGCGGTGAATCCGCGAGCAGCTATGTTCGAAGTTTTGAATTGTCTGGTAATAATACTGGATACCAGCAGTCCAGCAGAAAGCGTGATAGTTGTAACCAACAGAGCATAGAGGAGTGCAAATCCTTTTATTGATTTACAATAACTTCTCTTCCTATTCATCATATGCAACGAGTTGTTGGGCTCACCGGATCAAAGATGGATCGCGATAGGGATACTTGAGTCCATACGCCATCTTCTTGCCATCGAACACGAGACACTATCTGTATTTCCGCATAGGATGCAGATGGACGAAGTATAGTAGGTAGCGTACAATAGCTTGGCGTAATAGCGTTCTCTTGGAGAATGACTCGATACGTGACGATTCTCTGGAACATACTAGGAGTATTTCCACTACTTGCGTGAGTATATCGTTTTGTACTCGCATCAATATAGAGACGACAATTCTCCTCATTCCCCGTACCACAGGGACTGCTGGGGTTGGTAATACTCCCATCGAAATTGATACCACACCCAATAGAGCTATCGCATCCAGTAAGTCCTGTTAACTGATCTGCATCTTGATCTGGCAAGCCAGTAATGTTCATATTCTGATATAACTTTTGATACATCAGGTAATATCCCTCCTCGGCAAGATACGACGCCACATAGGTATGTAGTGATTGATCTGTTTGTGAGATAAATCTTGAATATAAAGAGAGCGGACCGGTGATAGCAAGCATGAGCACAAGCACAGCAACCAGCGTCTCAATGAGAGTGAAGCCGTGATGCCTTATACCTTGTTTTTGGTTGCGAGACATACTCTTATTTAACCACGATGCTAGTCTGGATAATCGCACTCGCACTTGGATCTGCTTTGGCTGAGGCTTGCATCAAGATGGTAACATTACTGATCTTCGGAGTGTTATTGTTTTGTACATAAAAGGCGAGGTCATCAACTGAGATTGTCGGCGGCGTTAAGTCTACCGACAGCAAAGCATTCTTTATGAACGTAATCTTTTTATTAGTTGAATCATAGTCATATCGATAGGTAGTTCCACCATATGAAAACTGAATGCCTGTATATTTCGTCGTAAAATCAACACACGATCCTGTTCCATAAGCCGGCGGGCATAAAAATTTCGAACCTGATGATTTTGTCACCATACGCAACGTCATGCTATCCATTGCAATACCCGTTGCTTCAATGACCGTTCTTACATTTTGTGCCCTACGGAGCGCCGCGCTCATTGCAATAAGGGCAGCGGTAGAGATCAACGCCACTACAACAAAAAGTCCTACTGCAACCATCATTTCTATAAGTGTAAACCCACGTCTTTGCATACTATTGCGCATAGACCATACCTGACCCTGATATATGAATAGTTTTCTGCATATTAGTACGCAAGGATTTTAAGACGACGATTACTTCACCCGCACCAGGCGAAATAGTAGGATCAATGTTTGGAGATGTATATACAATACTTGAAGGATTTGGATTTACAGACAGGATTTGAATAGACGCAGGAAAAGTGTATGTTTCTATTGCTTCACCAAGGTCATATACATTATTTAGAGGAACAAATGTGTCTGCAAATACAATGAATTGATTATTGGTGCTTTGATTGAAATAGATGCCGTACGAGGAGTAATTAGTAGCATCAGCCTTTTTACGACTCACCCCATAAATTTGTGCTTGTCGAACGGTAGTTACCACCTCTTGCGCAACAAGCTCTAGAAGTTTTTGTTCTCGGAGCGTAGGGAGGTTTGCAAGAACAACCCCCATAACAATAAGGAAAATTGCCACCACCACCATCATCTCCACGAGGGTAAAGCCCTTAGAAGAAGGAGAGGAAGTGGAGGATTGTTGAGAAGTCAACATGAGCAAAAAATGAGAGTGCCGCGCCGAGGGTGAGGAAGGGAGCAAAAGGCACCTCACTCCTTAGTGTAGCGCGGGAGTGGGGCAAACTCAATGCAATGAGCCCGTAGAGCGCGCCAATCCAAAAGGAGAGCACGAGCCCCGCAAGACCAAGGGAGGGCCCGAGGAGGAAGCCAAGCCCGAGCGCTAGTTTGGCATCGCCAAACCCCATCCACCTCCCTCCCGAGAAGTACCACAGTGAGGCAAAAAAGAGGAAACCGAGCGCTCCTGCAAGAAGCGCATAGTAGTCCCCCGCCACGAGAGCCTTTAACCCAGCAAGGATGGCGAGTGCGTACACCAACCCGTCGGGGATGATTTTATGCCGGAGATCATAGACCGTGATAACGATCAGGAGTGCCCACACGACTAAAAAGAAGACGAGAAGTGGAACATCCGAGACAAATTGCTGGGTAATGAGAACAAAAATCACTCCCGTGAGTAACTCAACGAGTGGATACTGGAGTGATATCTCGCTTTTGCATGAGCGACACTTACCACTCTGGAGGAAGTAGCTTAGAACCGGTATAAGCTCATGCCACGCAAGTTTGTGCCCACACACAAAGCACCCCGATCGCCCCGCGAGCGACTTACCCGTGTTATAGCGCAAAATCACTACGTTCAAAAAACTCCCCACAACAAGCCCAAAAAGAAAAGTGGTGATCAAAACAATATATTCCACTTCACTATTGTACTCCCTACTATTCCCCCATCTGATTGAAGTTGAACTTCAATCAAGGTAATATACGATGATGTCTAAAACAGTAGAAGGAGAAATTTACCATATTTATAACCGTGGAGTTGAAAAGAGAAATGTTTTTCTTGATGATCGTGATCGACTCCGTTTTATATACGGATTAGCCCTTTTTAACACCCCCCAACCATCCTTAAATGCAGGGAGGACTTTCAACGCCCCCTTGATTGAAGTTCAACTTCAATCAAGGGGGCAAGAGAAATTAGTTGAGATTATGGCTTTTTGTTTAATGTCAAACCATTATCACCTCATGTTGAGAGGGCTTGTCCCGGATGGGATCAAGGAATTTATGAGGAAGATAGGTACTGGCTACACTAATTATTTTAATCTTAAATATCAGCGTGTCGGTAGTTTATTCCAAGGAAGGTACAAGGCAAAACCAGTGTTAGAAGAGCAACATTTTATCTACCTCCCTTTTTATATTCACACTAATCCGCTTGGCGCTGATGATCGAAGTTCAACTTCAATCAAAAAGCTGGAGGAATATCGGTGGTCAAGCTTCCATGATTACATAGGGAAGCCAAACTTCCCGTATGTCCTTGATCAAACATTCCTCAATCAATTTTTTGAGACTCCCGAGCGGCACTACCGCGACACCATAGCATGGCTCTCTGGAGATTCTGCTCAAGAAATCGGTTCTCTTGCCTTTGATTGAAGTTCAACTTCAATCAAGCTTCACTACACTTTTATGGACAAAATCTGCCGGGTATTGCGTCTGATAGTTGTTTAGATTTACCAGTACTATCTACACACCAATGGAGTAAGGAATTTGTCCGAAGCGGAGAGGACACTGCCCATTGACTAGCATTAGAACGACAAGTTGCAGTAAGGCCGCTATCTGTATTAATTTTTTCTATAAGAGGCTGGAGGGCTGAGTCGACAAACATAGAACCAACAGCTCCACAGTTGGGACCACCACCACCTCCATAGTTGCCGTTTTTTGAAAAATATAGTTCCGCTTGGCTACGTAGTTGGACCAACTCGGACTTGATAGCGGCATCTCGCGCCTTGTCGCGAGTAGTGCTTAAAGAGGCAAGGATAAGACTTGCCAAAAGCGCGATAATCCCTATTACAACTAAAAGCTCAATGAGACTAAAACCTTTTCTCCTGTTCATTGCTTTTTAGTATACAATATCCTGTATTCTTACACAAA
>CAYITB010000002.1:20109-24172 GCA_964366155.1 uncultured Candidatus Saccharibacteria bacterium | reverse complement strand
CCTTTTCTCCTGTTCATTGCTTTTTAGTATACAATATCCTGTATTCTTACACAAAAATCCCCCATCTGGGGGATTTTTGTGTACTATGTGGCAAACGCTAATTACACGTCACATCAGCGCCATCAGTAAGCGCGGCTGTAGCGACACCGCTTGCTGCCGTATAATCAGTAGATCCAGTACCTTGGGTACCTTTTGCAACCCCAGTACTATCAATACACCAATACTTACCAGAGGACTTAAGCGGATAAGCAATGGCATAAGCAGTACCAGCGGCGTTAAGGTTACAATATCCCTCAGTAGAGGTGTTTTTCGCATGAATTAAAGCTGATTGAATATTCGTATTTGCGAAAATTGTACCTGCAGTTGTAAGCGTTGAACAAGCTCCTCCAGCAACTACAGTACTACCATATTTTTGCCCAAGAGTATCATACTCAACTTCCGCAGTAGTGCGCACACCAGCAAGATCTCCCTTAACGGCAGCATCTGCTCCTTTTGCTCGTGCTGTATTCAACGATGCCAACACAATACCCGACAAGATACCGATGATGGCGATGACCACCAAGAGTTCAATGAGGGTAAAGCCACTCGACATTACTCGTGATAAACCTTTTTTATACATATTTTTCATTTTTAAGAGTTTAATAAATATCCAAAGACCTTTTTTGTTTTTCTCGACCAATTAATGATCCTCCCTGTAGTATATGCCCTTGTCAAATCTATACAAAATCGCTCTGTGGATAAGGAGATGGAAGCCGAAGACTCACTTCCTAAGGGAAGAGAGACTTCGGCCACTAGATACCGCTTGCAATATTGTAGATAGGCACCAAGACCGAGGTGAGGAGGACCCCTACCCCGATACCCAAAACCACGATCATCGCCGGCTCAATGAGCCCCACAATGGTATCTACCTCGTTGTTTACCTCCCGCGCGTAGAACTTTGCCATAGTCTCCAGCACATAGCCAAACTTGCCCGACTCCTCCCCCACCTTGATCATCTGGATGATAATGCCGGGGATCTCTGGGTAAAGCGCGAGCGCCTCGGAAACGGGCATACCCCCTTTCACCTTAAGTGACGCCTCCTTCAAAATCTCCTGATACACTTGGTTATCCACCACCTCTGCGGTAATCTCGAGCGCTCGCACCATAGAGATGCCGCTCTCCACCAAGGTCGCGAGATTGTCTGAAATGCGCGAGAGGTAGAGCTTGCGGTAGAGCACACCGATGTAGGGTATGGAAAGCTTGGTGCGAGAGAAGGAGAGCTTGCCCGCGGAAGAGAGCGAGTACTTCCAGAGGAAGACACCCACTGCGGCAAGGAGGAGCAGAAGGAAGATGCCATAATTCACGAGGAAGTTGCTCGTCCCAATGACAATTTTTGTATAGATGGGGATCTCTTGCCCGGATTCTAAAAGGATCTGCGAGAGGCGCGGGATAACAAGCACCATCATAAGTATCATCACCACCACAAACGAACAAATAACAAATATTGGGTATACGAGAGCATTCTTCGCCTTACTCATCACCGCGTAGGAACGCTCAAGGTAGTCGGCAAGATAGAGAAAGGTCTCCGAGAGCTTACCAGACTCCTCACCCGACTTGATCATATTGATAAAAAAGTCGGAGAAGACGTCCGGGTGGCGCGAGAGCGCCGCCGAGATGGCCATACCGCCTTTAATGTCATCCGTTATCTCCACCAGTTTGCGTTTCAAAACAGGATTTTCCGCCTCACTAGCAAGGAGGCGGAAGGCGGAGAGCACCGACACTTTTGCTTCAAAAAGAGTAGAAATTTGGCGCGAGAGGATGACGATGTCGCGCATTTTTACCCGCTCAAAGAGCGCAATGTTACGCGAGAGGAAGTTCCCCTCGTCTACTGGATTGATGGAGATAACAATAAGCTCGCGACGTTGGAGCGACGCGATCGCGCCATCCATAGAGGAGGCGTCAATATTCCCTTTTTGTTCCGTGCCCTCTTTAGTTCTGGCCTGATAGGTAAAAATCATGCTTACATTAAACGTTCAAGCACTTGTGGATTGGTAGAAAATCGGTAGGCATTCTCTGGTGTAATCTCGCCACGACGAGCCAGCTCCGACAGTGCGTGATTGAGATCCACCATTCCACCCTCGGAGCTCGTCTCAATCACCACGTCAATCTCCGCGGTGCGCCCCTCACGAATGAGATTAGAGACCGCACTGTTGTTAATGAGGAGCTCATAGGCAGGGATGAGACCCCCCGATATGCGCGGGATGAGACGCTGGGAAAAAACGCCCAGTAAGTTACCCGCAAGCTGCGTGCGGATCTGCTTCTGCTGATTCCCCGGGAAGGAGTCAATGATGCGGTCAATGGTCTGCGAGGCATTATTGGTGTGGAGGGTTGAGAAAACAAGATGTCCCGTCTCCGCGGCTGTTACTGCGGTAGAGATAGTCTCGGGATCACGCATTTCCCCGATCATCGCCACGTTCACATCCTCGCGAAACATCGCTTGCAAACCAGAGTGGAAGTCGCGCGTATCAAAGCGTACCTCACGCTGGTCAACAATAGAGCGGTCACTCTCAAAGAGGTACTCAATCGGATCCTCAACTGTAATAACGTGCTCGGCGCGCTCGTGGTTAATAGCATTTACCAGTGCGGCGAGCGTTGTTGATTTACCGTGCCCCGTTGGCCCCACTACCAGGAAGAACCCCTGCTCGCGCCGAGCAAAGTCATAGAGGAGGCTCGGCAAATTGAGTTCCTCAAGCGTACGAATATTCTGCGAGATGAGCCGCATAGCCACCCCCACAAAACCGCGCTGGGTAAACGCATTTCCGCGGAAGCGGAGCCCCGCCCCCGGAGAGAACGAAAAATCTACCTCCTTGCGTTCAAAGAAGCGTTTTTTGTTCTCTTCATTAAGAAGCTCAAGCACCAGCCCCATAGTGTCCTCGGGAGAGAGCGGGGTAAATTTAACAATGGGGATGAGATCTCCGTTCACTCGTATCGTCGGGTGTCTCCCTACGGTGAGATGCAAGTCGGAGCCGCCCTCTTTAGAAACGAGTGCGATGAGGTCGTCGAGCTGTTTCCGATAATCCATTACGTGTTATGAACCTCTCTTGTGCGCAGCAATATCAGCAACCTTGGCTACCACCTCTGAAGGAGTTGCGCTCGCTTTAATAATGTAGCCATCGGCACCGAGTTTCATCCCGCGATCAATATCCTCCTGTTGACCGAGATTGGAGAGAATAACGCACACCGCCTTTTCCCCACAGAGCTTCTTTTCCTTCATCTCTTGGAGGAGCTGAAAGCCGTCCATCGTCGGCATAATAATGTCGAGGAGGCAAATATCGGGAGTAAATCCTCCTTGGAGCGCGGCGAGCGCCTCTTGGGCAGAAGGAACAGCAGTTACCTCAAATCCCGCTTCCCCAAACTTGGTGGAATACATATCAAGGAGGAATTTGTCATCATCAACGAGAAGTATTTTTTGTTGTGCTCCTTGTGTCATATACATCTAGTGTACTACAACTTCGCAAGCTCTTCAAAGGGAACCACTCCTTGGAAAATTTTCCGGAGCGCATCCTCCTTCATTGTGGTCATTCCCTTTGCACGTGCAATACGAGCAATCTCCGACTCCGAGGGATTAGTGAGAATAAGTTTTTCAACATCCCTATCCATGCTCAAGACCTCAAAGACTGCTTGGCGACCCTTGGTGCCCGCGGCACACGAGGGTGAGGGTCGGGCACGATACACTTCAGCAGGAATAACAAAATCCCCTCGTACCTCCTCGGGGAGGTCGCTCAACTGCTTATCGATCATCATGCGTATCGCTCCATCCACCGGCACGGCCTCCTTACTGTCAGGACAGAGCACCGAGACGAGACGTTGCGCAATGGCAATGATGAGCGTGGGAGCAATGAGATAGGGATCCACACCCATATCAATGAGACGTGGAATAACGCCAACCGTGCTATTGGTATGGAGCGTGGTGAGCACAAGGTGGCCGGTGAGCGCGGCATTCACCGCAAGCCCCGCCCGCTACCGCTAAAGGATTTACCCCACCCTCATAATATAAGGGGGATGGCGGCGTTTTGGTCCCAAT
>CAYITB010000002.1:3578-20099 GCA_964366155.1 uncultured Candidatus Saccharibacteria bacterium | reverse complement strand
CATGATAATATCGGGGTCTTGGCGGAGTATGGAGCGCAATCCATTTGCAAAAGTGTAAGCGATCTCCGGGCGCACCTGACTCTGGTTCACCCCCAGCACGCTGTACTCAACCGGATCCTCAAGCGAGACCACATTGTTGGTCTCGCGGTCCAACTCGCTCAACATTGAGTAGAGTGTGGTTGTTTTACCCGAACCCGTTGGCCCGGTAATGAGTATCATCCCGTAGGGGCGCGTGAGGGCCGCGCGGACCTTCTCGTAATCTTTTGGGGCAAAACCGATATTCTCTAATTTGATAAAGCCCTTCTCGGGATCAAGAATACGGATAACTACCTTCTCCCCAAAGTACGTAGGGAGCGTGGAAACACGGAAGTCTACGCGCCGCCCCTCAATGCGCGCCGAGAAACGTCCATCCTGCGGTTTGCGCTTCTCGTCTAACTTCATATTGGTAAGAATTTTGATGCGAGCAACGATCGCGTCTAATACCGAGAGAGGGAGAAAGAGGCTCGTAAAAAGTGCACCATCAACACGGAAGCGCACCTTAATATTTTCCGTACCCGGCTCAATGTGGATGTCGGAAGCTCCGCCTGAAGTCGCGTGCTGGAGTATCACCGCCACAATTTTAGTCACCGGCGCTTCCTCAACAAGCCCCACATCAGGACGCTCCGTTCTCTTAATGAGTTTTTGTTTCGTCTCCTGCGCCTCTTGGATCTCCGTATCCAGCTCACCCAAGGCCTTACCCACTTCGCCACGGAGCCCTTTGTAACTTTCCAAAATTTCTTCAAAATCTTTTTGACTGATCGCAAAAATTTTAAACGGGAGATCCGTCTTGGAGACAATAAATTGGAGCGCATCGCGAGCGGCAACGTTGTCGGGATTCGTCATCCCCACCTCCAAGGTACCATCAACCAAACCTATGGGTGCAAATTTGTAGTACACCGCAGACTCCTCCGGTATGTAGCGGAGCACGTCATAGGGAATCTTTTTCCCCTCAAGGTCTTTGATGGGTACTTCTGTCGTTTCGTCCATAGGTTAGAGTCCTCCGTCTAAAGGAAAACTATCAGGGGGAGGGAGGGTGTCGTCTTGGGGTGGAGGAGGAGTATCTTCTGGTGGTAAGGTATCTTCCGGTGGAGTAAATGCAGGAGCAACACTCTGTTGTCCTGTACTTGGACTCGTTGGTGGAGAGGTAGTAAATGCAGAGACTTGTGCCGCTTGGGTACTCCTCGGTCTTGCTACTTCGTTAGCCCCAGTGGGGGCAAATGGGTTACGCCGTCCTATATTTTGTGGTGGGATATCACGGCTAAAATCTTGCAGAGAGCTAAAAAGAGAACTGGTGAGGAACGCGGTATCCAAAGAAATTTGTTTCAAATCAAGGAGGAGAGAAACAAAATCTCCCTGATCAGTCGCTCCTGTTGAATCAAGAAGGGCGGGAGAACCGGGGAGAGACGTACCCGTGCTCGTAGAGAGTCCTTCAGAATCAGTCACGTCAGACGAGGTAAATTGCATATAGCCATACACAAGAGCCGCGAGGAGGAGTATGACAATAACAATGTTGAGTATTTTACCCATAGTTAATTTTTCCAATACGTGCGTACGGTTAATGAATAGGAGGGTGACCCCTTCTCCGGGACAAGGAAGGAGAGATCGGCGATGTCAAAAATCCGCAAGCTCCGCTCAAGCTCCGCGAGGAAGGACGTTAACTGCGTGTACGATCCGGTAAATTTGAACGATACGTCCACCGGTTGGTACCCCAAAGGCGCTTCTGTTTGGTCACCTCCCGCCGAAGGAGAGGAGGTGGTATCGGGAACCCTAATATCCTCAAGGTTCACTCCGCTCGCGCGAGCGACGTTGGTTAAATAGATGATGAGCCGCACGGCATCACGCTCGGAGGGGAGAATGCGCTCAAGCTTTATTCTATCCTCCTCACTAATAGTATTGTACGCGGCCACTTTTTCCGCAAAGAGCGCTTCGGACTCTTGCGCGTTCTTGAGCGCAGTCTCCAACCGTGAGCGCTCACTCATCAGACCTTTTACCGTATCATACTGCGGCAGTACGAGCCCAAAGAGAGCGCCGACCGCGAGAGCTATGAGGATAAGGGGGATGGTAAACTTCATGGTGTTGTGGTGGTAGAGGTTGTTGTCGCTCCTCCTCCGCTCAATACTGACGGCGCAAAATTGAGAGAGAGCGAAAACGTCACTCTCCCTGTTTTATTATCAAGGGTAAGGTCGGAGATCTTGTGAGCAGTAATCTTTTCGCTCTTCGCAAATTCGTCGGACTGAAGTGCTATTGGCTCATAGCCCCGCGCAACACCCTTAAGCTTAAGTGCCTCCCCCATTTTGTATAAAAAATCTGTCATTTGTACGGAGACGAGAGTAAGATCCTCAAGTGCGGTAAATACTCCCGTCATCTGTGTGCGCCCCGTGAGGAGTTTTTCCGCAAGCGCGATACGCTCGCCCGTCTCCTTAATTTCAGTAATCAGCTCACGGCGCACCTTATCTTCCACCCGCTTAATGGACGCGTGCAGACTGCATTGAGTTCCGTCCCCCAGAGTGCAGGGATCATTTGGCGTTCCTATTTCCTTCACGAGCCAGAGGTTGAAGGCAAAGAGCCCTCCGTAGGCGATCACCACCACAAGGAGGAGGACAATGGAGGTGAGTGTTACCACACCAATACCGCTCCGGCGCGTAGGCGCTTTTGTGGTAATGGGCGCTTTGGGTATAAATGATGTTTGTAAATCTGCTGACATTATTATTGTAAGAGTCGCAGTGCCAAACCAATGGCAACGGCAAACTCTGGACCCGCCTCTTTAAGTACTGGTGAGAGGAATGCGGGAGTCTCAACTTTTTCAAAGGGGTTGCCCATACTCACTTCGGACCCAAGGTAGCGGACCGCGATATCGTGCACACCTTTTAAAAGTGCGCCGCCGCCAATTAAGACCGCGTGATCAACCGAGCGCTTGTACTTCTTCTGATAGTTTACGATAGCACGATTTGCCTCGGCAAAAATGTACTCAACGATCGGGTTCGTGGCAAAACCAACGTCATCAACACTTAAGGTTCTCCCCGGGAACTGTTTGCCGGGACGATTGAGGCCAATCTCGCGCTTCACCTCCTCCGCTTTAGCAAAGGGAACCCCGAGTGATTTGGAGATGGCAACAGTAACATCTTGCGACCCCTTCCCTATCGTATGCGAGAGCTTTACAATGCCCGAGTCAACAATCGCCATTTTAGTCGTGCCCGCGCCCATATCAATAATTGCGGTTGCGCCGAGGTCGCGCCCGACGAACGATGAGCGAATCGCGCTAAACGTCTCTATCTCAAAAAATTTTGATTGTACGCGCGCCAAGTGCGCGATGGACTCGTACTGCGTGAGCGTCCCCTTGTGGATCGCGACCGCGAGCACCTCAACTCTCCCCTTGGGAGTTCCTCCTTTTTCTTTTTTCTCATCCTCACTCTCCTCAAAAGTGTTCTCTGGATGTGGAATGATCCACCAATCCAGCGCAACCTCCGAGATGGGCACCGGGATGTACTTGCGCGCTTCAATAGGTATCGCCTTGGCAAGTTCCGAGGGCTTGATGTCGGGCATCTCAAGGACAACAAGCAAGCTTGATTTGAGTGGGATGGAAAAAGCGCCGAGTGAAGTGGTGATGTTGGCCTCCTTAATGAGGTCTTGCGCCATCTCACCGAGCTTCTCTGGTTGTAAGGTCACTGCCTGGCCGACCGCAAGGTCGGCGTAGGGACCGGTGGCAAGCTCGCCGTAGGTCTCCAAGATGATACGGCTATGATCCTTTTTGAGTTGTACAATCTTCATAGACGAAGAGCCGATGTCTATGCCGATGACACTCTCCCCCTTTGATTGTAAAAGACCTTTCCCTCCAACCAACGCTAATATCTTCGCAAACGGATTTGACATATCATAGTCGTGTTAGATTTAAGTATAGCACAGAGAGCATATGCTACCTGCACTACACAAGATACTTATCCACATACTGGATCTTTTGCTCCCACGGCGTTGTGTTGGGTGCAGAAGTAACGGGAGCTCTCTCTGTACATTATGCCTTACAGGACTCCCACTCGCGCTCCCCGATGAACCCGACCTTATTGCCTGCTATGAGTACAATGACAAGACCGTGCGCCGCGCGCTCTGGAGAATGAAGTACGGGAACGCAACCGAGTTGGTGGGCATATTTGCAGACCCGTTTGCTGAAGAAGTGCTTGCTACGCTCGCGGAACTCCTCTCGACACCAGAGAGGAACGAGCATATTGCACTCATCCCCGTACCACTCCACAAAAAACGCCTCCGCGAGCGCGGATACAATCAAGCCGAGCTCCTCGCGCGAGCACTTGCAGAGAAAATCCCCGAGGCGCGCGTGTATCCCTCGCTCATTACCCGCATTACAAATACCGAAAGCCAGACAAAAATGAAAAGTCGCAGGGAGCGTGAGAAAAATGTAGAAGCCGCATTTGTTCTCTCTGATACAGTAGTGACATTGCCCCGTATCTGCATTGTGGTTGATGACATCATCACTTCAGGCGCAACCACCCGTGCTTGCGTAGTGCTCCTTAAGAGCGCTGGCGCTCACACAGTGCTCCGCGCCGCAGTGGCACATGGAGCACTTTAGTGATAAAAAGTTATCGGTACTTTACTCTCGATGGATTGAGGTATTTCCCACCAATAAAAATATCGACTGGAAAAACATCACGTCCTTCCTTTTTTGTATAATTTGACTCAAATATTTCGAAAGGAGGTAATTTGGCTTCCACAGGAAGCCCGGGATAGAGTGTTGTTACCCCAGAAATACTTTGTGCATCAGTAAACCTACTATGGTTTGGGGCAAAAATAAAATTTGAGTATCGAGTGTTAAGTAATTCCGTAAGCAAGAAACTATCAGTGCTGCCATAATGATAATTGAGAGATTTTACGGTTGGTAATACTTTTTGCAGTTCTAAATACTTCATTTTTAGAACATATTCTGGACTATCAACTTGATCTCCGAGACAAAAGTTATTTTTATACACATTCAAAAATTCAAGATTTTTACTTGCTTCTGGCTGAACATAACCATTGATACAAACAAAACTTTCTCGTTTTAGATCTTCTGTAGCAAATATACTGAACTTCATATAATGGAGCCCGTCTCTAAGTCTAGCAACATAGGATTTTCCAGACTCCAAAAAAAGTTCTTTTTTGTAGCCAGAGCTAGGAGCTTTTAATAAGTTCTCTATATCGTAATAATTTGACCCTACATTATCTCTATCGTCATCCTTACTTATTGACTGGACACCACCCTCACCAAAAAATTTAATTTTGACTTGCATGGGACCAATGGTCTGATACTCCGTATTTTCCCTTCCTTCATTCTTGATTACTGTAAAAATAAAGTCGTTCTCCTGATTGCCTATCATCTCATCAGGGTTAATATTTGATTGAGTATCGTGAATATACGAGAGTATATCCATACCTGATTCTTGTAACGTAAACTCCCGTTCAAAATGTATTAAATCTTGGGGATCTTGTATCTTGCTTAAAAACAAAATTCTAAAACCAAAAATTCCTGTGACAACATCAACATTATTGGCGCCATTTAAATGATAACCCTCTTTATTTACACTGATTTGACAAGGGAAAAAGATACCGGGCAGGAAGGTAGCGCCTAAAAAAGTAGAGCCGCTTATTCGATCATGACACCCAGTCCAAGTGGCCGATTTATAGCTTACAGTTGCCTTGCTGATCGGCAAGAAAGTGCTTCTATCAATAACTAAAGTTGGGCGAAAAAAACCAACAGTAAAAATAATTACAATAAAAAGTAGTGCCCATTTTATGAGACGGCGAATTGGTTTTTTAACAGGTTTTATCTCCACTAACGGCCCAGGGGCAGATTGGGGAAGATTCTCCATATTGTATAGATTAGCATATAAAACCTTGGCGGAAGGGGAGGGATTCGAACCCTCGAGGGAATTACTTCCCTAACGTCTTAGCAGGACGTTGCTTTCAACCACTCAGCCACCCTTCCCTAGTAATATCGTACCCACCTTATCACTAAAATCTGCTCCATGCCACTTTGTATTACTAATACACTTGTGCTATACTCTTGGGTATTAGAAGTTAAGCGTACGCACAATACAATGAGTGGCAAAGCTATAGCATGGATCGTTGTCATCATCATCGTGCTCGTCGGAGGTTACTGGTGGTGGAGCAAGTCTAATACTACTCCCGCACCTGCCCCCGCACCGACCACGGCAGAGACCGTTCCAGCACCGGTTCAATAATACGGACCCTAAAAACAACCCCGCCCTCACTCGTGAGGGCGGGGTTGTTTTTTAGTCTGTAATGCCTATACTAGAGAGTATGAATCCACGATACCGTGCCATCATAAGCATCATCGTTATTATCATTATAGCAGGCCTTGCTTACGCTTTTTGGCCAACAAGCACTGAAGCGCCGAGTATTAACACCCCTATTGTGGAAACACTCGTCCCAGGGACGACCAGCCTTGAGCTGGCCGCCTCATCAACTCCTGCCGTCCCAGGGACGAGTGCCCTCATTACCTACACTGATCGCGGATTCTCCCCCGAGATTGTGGAAGTTGCGCAAGACGGGACGGTCACCTTCAAGAACGAGAGCACGCGCGATCTCTGGGTTGCCAGTAATGAGCACCCCGAACATCTCATGTATCCCGAATTTGACGCAAAAAAGGGCTACACCCCGGGGAGTGAGTATCAATTTACATTTGAGAAGGCGGGCTCATGGCAGTACCATGACCACCTCAAGGCAAGCCTCGGCGGCACAGTCATTGTTAAATAATTGAGCACGGATTCCCTCCTCTCTACAATAGCTCGACTCTCACCCGCTCAAGCGCGCGCGCTTCTGCGTTTGCGTTTACGCACGGTGCGCGACCTTCTCTTCCACTTCCCCTCACGGTATACAGAGGAGGGGCAAGAACAGCCGATAGTAGGAGTGCAGGCAGGAGAAATAGTTACTCTCTATGGGCGTATTAAAAAAGCAGCGGCACGCAAAGCGTGGAGGAGAAAGATCCCCATGGCAGAGGCAGTGCTTGAGGACGGCAGTGGCACAATAAAAATCATTTGGTTCCGTCAGGCCTATATGGCAAAGCTCACTCCAGAGGGGAGCTTGGTTAAGGTCTCGGGTAAAGTTACCGAGCGGAGCGGTAAACTCTCCCTCGTCAATCCAAGTATAGAGAGGGTAGAGGCACTCCCCCAAACACTCTTTGCAACTACGACAGGCGATGCACCTGGGTTCCAACCTGTGTACCCAGAGACTAAGGGCATCACATCCGGCTGGTTCCGTCATCGCATTAGCCTCCTCATTGCAGAGGGTATGCATCAACAGATTGAGGATTCCCTCCCTAAAGAAATGGTGGAGCGTTACCACCTCCCGTCACTACCCACTGCCTTAGTGTGGCTCCACGCGCCGCAAAAAAGGAGCGACGCGGAGGCGGCGCGCAAGCGCTTCTCCTTTGAAGAAATATTTTTTATACAACTCAAGCGTCTCTCCGACCGAGCAGTGTATGCGGCAGAGAGCGCTTACAGCATAGCCAGCAACAAAAAAGATACTGTGGATTTTGTATCTCGCTTCCCTTTCTCCCCTACTAATGCACAGCAAAAAGCAGTCAAAGCGATCCTCGCTGACATACAGGCGCCCCACCCTATGACGCGTTTGCTTGAGGGTGATGTGGGCTCTGGCAAAACAGCCGTGGCCGCTGTGGCAGCCTATGCGGTAGTAGGAGCTGGCTACGAGGTTGCCTACATGGCCCCGACCGAAATTTTGGCGCGTCAGCACTTTGAGTCCTTCATAAAATACTTCTCTCACCTCGGCGTGCAGGTAGGGCTCATCACGGGGAGTGAGTGCCGCAAATTCCCGTCAAAAATTAACCCAGAAGAACATACTCACATTTCGCGCGCACAATTGCTTAAGTGGGTAGCAAATGGCGAGATACCTATTTTGGTAGGCACACACGCGCTCATTCAGAAGAACGTGCAGTGGAAGGCGCTCGCGCTTGCCATTATTGACGAGCAACATCGCTTTGGGGTCAATCAGCGCATGGCACTGATTAAGAAGGGGGCGCGTGCACCACACTTGCTCTCTATGACGGCAACACCGATTCCTCGCACGCTCGCGCTCACTCTCTATGGCGACCTAGACCTCACCCTCTTGGATGAACTACCGGTGGGGCGTAAACGCGTGATAACCGAGATTGTGCCAGAGGACGCACGAGAAAAAACCTACACGCACATCCGCACACAGTTAGAGAACGGACGGCAATGCTTTGTGATCTGCCCGCGTATAGAAGAACCTGATCCGGAAAAAGAATTGGCACTACAGGTAAAGTCAGTAAAGGCGGAGGCGAAGCGTCTACAACTAGAAATATTCCCCGACTACGAGGTAGGGCTCATCCATAGCAAACTCTCTGCGGCAGAAAAGGAAAAAGTGATGCAAAAATTCCTCACCGGCGAGACGCACATTCTTGTTTCCACCTCTGTTGTGGAAGTGGGGGTGAACATCCCTAATGCAACCGTAATGATTATTGAAGGCGCGGAGCGCTTTGGATTGGCACAGCTGCACCAATTGCGCGGGCGCGTGGCGCGCAGTTCCGAACAGGCATACTGCTACCTCTTTGTAAGTAAAAAGAAAACGGCGAGCACCGAGCGCCTTAAGGCACTCGTCACTGCAAAAAATGGATTTGAATTGGCAGAAGAAGATTTAAAATTGCGCGGCGCTGGTTCACTCTCGGGCGCCGCGCAATCGGGCCTCTCCGACCTTGCGATGGAGGCACTCAAAAATTTGAAACTCGTGGAAGCCGCTCGCAGTGAAGCACAAAAAATAATTGCCTCCGACTCTACCCTCTCCTCCCATCCCCTCCTCTCTGCCGCCCTCACCCACACCATCACCCCCCATTTTGAGTAGAAACGGGGCCCTTTTTGAGAGTATTGACATATATAACTGTAGGTGCTATAATGGTAGAAGGTAGTAAATCCCTCTGGGATAAACGAAAATTGAAAAGGAGCAGTGGATGACAATAAAAATTCTCTGTGTGTGCATCGGCAACAGCGACCGGAGCCCCGTGATGGCGGCAGTTCTTGGGATGTATCTCAGTAACGCTCGTCACGAAGTGTCCTGCGAGAGCGTCGGCATCAGCGAGCACGCCACAAAAGGTGGGTGTGCTACCAAGTTTGCGGTAGAAGCCGCCAAACGTATTGGGTTGGACATCTCCAACCACAGAAAGAGGCATATCAACGCCGTGAACCTCGCGGACTATGACCTCATCATCTGTGCCAATGAAGTGATTGCCGAAAAGATAATCGAAGCCGGCGCGGATATGACGAAGGTCTACAACGCGCAAATCACCAACCCGTGGCCCTGTCAATTCCAGGAAGACTACGACACCACCTTTATGCAGATCCTCTCGGGGATGTATAGGGTGGTTGCACGCTACTTCCCCAACCCCAAGCTTGCGTAATCCCCCACGCGAGCAAAAGCCCTCCAACAGCAATGTTGGAGGGCTTATTTATTTTATAATCCTCACGATCACCTCTCCCGCACCGACACCCTCCATTTTGAGTAGTATTAGGGCTATTTTTTGAAGTATTGACATATATACCTATAGGTGCTACAATGGTAGAAGGTAGAGAAGTAGCTTGAAAACGGAAGGAGGGTTCACCAGTGAGCCTCCATATCACCTTTTTACGGCACGGGGAGGCCGACAAATCTCTCCCCAACCATCGATTGCACCCACTTTCAGCAAAAGGTCGGGAGCAAGCAAAGGAACGTCGGGCACAGCTCGGCAATCCGCAATTTGATTTGGTCATCCACTCGCCACTCCTGCGCACCAAACAAACAGCATGTTTGGTTGCCGGACTAGAGGAGGACGCCCAAACCATCGTCGTATCGGACCTATTCCCCCAAGAGGAAGACCCACGGACTGTAGTGCTTAATCAGGCTTTTGAAAAGCTTGGCCACGCATCCCTGCACAGGTACTACGAGGAAGCAGGACGAGAAATGCAGAGCTTGGGAAATGATGCCGCCCGTGAAATACGGGAGGCAATCAACCAGAGCAACGCAAGCAATGTCCTCGTGGTGGGGCACGGCATGTTACTGCAGGTGCTCTGCATCGCCTTTACCGGCAAAGATAACCCCTTCATGGATCAGGTCCTCAACGAGTGCCAAGGATGTTGTCTCTTTGGCGAAGAAGTCACGGAAATTAAGTAAGTTCGTAAAGTGGTAAGGGCTGTAGCGTACAATGCGCCACAGCCCTTTTTTATTTATTCAAAATTTTCACCAAGGCGCTTAATTTTTCTTCTAGATATTGCAATGGCATGCTCTCTTCCTTCTAGCTGAACATGCACTGTACCTTCATGTTGAGGAAGTAAAGTCACTACCCCTCTAGTCCCAACGGGAAATCTTTCTGTAATATTTAGTTTATCTAACTCACTAGGATCAAGTATATTTATATTACTAGCATCACCTAGTTCTGCTTCTTCTACAAGTACAACCTCATCACCAACTTGAAAAGCTTCATTTGACTCTTGGTCTTTTGGTTTTTCGAACATGATATTATTTCTTTAAAATTATTTGTAATGGAGTACTGCTCAACAAGAACTGATTAGCCTACTCAAATTCTATAACATCAGCTAATATATGTCTAGGTCAAAGTCATCTTATAATTTTTACTGTTCCTATATTAGCATCTACCTCCACTAAATCTCCGTTTTTCAAGATTTTTGTAGCGATTTTGGTAGCTATTATGCAAGGTTTACCAAATTCCCTTGACATGATAGCAGCATGACAAAGTAAGCCACCCTCATCAGTGATAATAGCCGAAGATCTCTTCATGGCTGGCACATAATCAGGACTCGTCATCGCACAGACTAATATCTCACCATCCTTCAACATATATGAATCTTTAGCGAGTAACACAACTCTCACACTCCCTTTGGCATAACCGGGAGATGCTGGTTGCCCTTTGAATTGAGTTACGTTTTCTTCAACTTTGTTTAGATTTTTATCAACCCATTCTGAAAGAGATCTTCCCTCTTCTCCAACTTCCATTTTTTGAATCCCTCCCTCCATTATAAAGAAGTGGCCTTTTTGTCTTTCTTCAAATTCTATCTCTCTAAGTTTCTTTTTTCCATTTAAAATTTGAATTATCTCATCAGAAGTTAGATATATCCAATCTGAATATGCTATTCCTAAGTGTTTAGCAATTAATTTGAAAAAGGGCTGTAAATCCGATAGGCTACGCAATGAGGTTTCAACACTCCAAGTTAATACCCAACCGATTTTTTTAGTATTTTCAATAGCCAATAAAAGCTCATCATCTTTTTTAATAATTTGTAGAACTTGCTTTAATATCTCGTCATTTTTAGATTTCTTTTGTTGTTGTAGATAATATGTTTCGATTGATCTTTCCTGTATTGCCTTTTTTATCCTCTCAATAAGCTCACTTAAACTCAGTGGTTCTATCGGCAATAAAATAAATGTATTCATCCAAGCATACTGCTGAAGATACGCCTGTGCTTTTTCGTTGAAAATGCTATCCTGCAAAAAATCTGTATCCCCAGCAGCCAATTTTACCAATTCAAAAAAACTTTTCTGCTCTTCAATAAAATCTAGCTCACCCGTAGCAGAAACTGAAAGAATGAAGGCATTATTAAAATCAGTAATTTTCTCTATCTCTTCTTGATACTTAGTTAAACCTTCTTTTACTTTATCTGATAGTAGATTGAGTTCTATGGGATAATACGGAATCCAATACCAAGGAATAAGCGTAATGAAGACTTCATCAAACTTTTTCCACAATTCTACTATTTTCTTATTTGATATTTCGTTCCTTAATTCTTCTAAGATGGTCTTCACTGTCACCTGTAATTCAGTAACCCTCCTTATTGTCTGACTATAAAGATATTCTGGATAGGTTCTATCCTCATTAAATGCTTTTTTTAATGCTTGTAGTGTTATTTTTTTGCTTGCAGTCTTTACATAACCTTTACTTGAGGCGGTAAAGAGATAATCGTATGGCTCAACAGGGAGATTAATTTCTTTAACGTATTTTTTATAAAGAGCTCTGCACCAAAAATCAGCCATTAAAATAGGGTGTTCATTTCGTTGCTGAAACTCAAATTCCCATTCTTTAAGATTAATGTTTTTATTGAAATCTTTTTCCATGTATTATTTTACTATCCTCACTACCCCATTATTTGCATCCACATCCACCATATCCCCATCTTTTAATACCGTCGTAGCAATACGTGTTCCTATAATACAGGGTTTGCCCATCTCGCGTGCAACTATTGCAGCGTGGCAGGTTATGCCACCCTCATCAGTTACAAAGGCAGCGGCTCGCTGCATAGCAGAGATATACTTTGGCATCGTCATCACAGAGACAAGGATGTCGCCCTCCCCTACTTTGGCCATATCCTCCGTGCTGGCAACAATTTTTACAATTCCCTTAACCTTCCCTTTATGTGCAATTTGACCCTTAATAAGGCCCTCTTCTTCCTGCTCTGCCCCATCACTCAGCACAATGCCTAATTGTGAGAGATAAGTATCGATATCTCCCGTGTAAAGTTTTTGGTAGTAAAGGTAGCCCTCTTCCCTCTCTTCTAATTTTTTTATGTATCCTTCCTGGCTCACTTCCCCCGACCACAATTCATCGGGAAGAATAAAATGGACTTTTCCCTTAAGAGAGGGGTAGAGAGTTTCTACTGTTTTTTGTATCACCTCTTCAATACTCTCGTTGTACTCCTGTGTTTCTGCGCGAATTTTTAATGTTTTTTCCCTCGCCTCCTGTGGGGCGCTGGGCACTAAGGGTACACACCAAATAATACCAATACCAAAGTATGCTTGCGTATAATAATTCAAGACTAATTTGAGTTCATCTAAATCTTTAGGCAACCTTTCTCCGCGAAAATAGGGTAAGAGAAGATCAAAGTGACGCTGGAAAGCTTTTAAATGTTCATCAAGCCACTCCACATCTGCCGCACGAGAGCCAACGGCGTGTACAATCCTCTCAAAACTCCCCTGCGCATAGTACACCGCCGCAAGGCCTCCCTTACGGCATACGATGCAGGCATCAATTTTTTCCAAACCAAACTCCTGCTCCATCAGAGGATAAATACCATTCAATGCCTCGACTCCTCTGATAAGTGAATATTCTCTTGAGTGCTCCCTGATAAATATTCTGTTCTTCATACTTTTTTATTATCCAATATTCCCAGAGAGAATACCATCCAACACTTGTTTCGGTATAATCTCATCATATTCAAAGATATCCTCCCCATCCTGTTCCTTCTTAAACGAAATACGAACTTTTTGGTCTTTTCCATTGATAGTTTGTATTTCGACATCAAATCCTTCAACAAAACCAAACCCTTGATTGCCGAATGCAGAGATAAGCATATCTCGTGCCTCTTTTCCTTTTGTTATTTCAACCACCTTTACTAGGAATGACTCACTAATACCCTGATGAGTGCCAAAAAACCGTTTGAGTGTATCCTCATACTTTTTATTTTCATCCTGTGCCAACTCATCCCAGCGTGGAGCAATTAACAGATACTTCTCGATTATATCAGCAATTCGCGATGCCATCCGTTTGTAAGTCTCCGCATCTTTATCTTGTAGAGAATCCGCAAGCTCGTCACTCTCTTCAACCAAGAATTTTAGATATTCACCCCTCTTGAAAGCATCCATCGCTTTCTCTCCAAAGGGAGTGGAAAAATCTCCGTTAAAATCCAACCGTTTATCAATTCGGACCTTACTCCCGATTTTTAGCTCTTCGTCCAATTTTTGTTTTAGTTCGTCAATACTCTCGTTTCCGATTATTTCATCCAATTTTCCGGCCATCACAAACCCGGCTGTCTGTTGGGTTCTCTTTCTTGGACTGCCAAATGCGAGTGATTGTGAAATGTCTTCATCTTCCGACTTTTCAATTGACTGCACTCTACCTTGTTCCGTGAGTTCTATCTCTTCATCTGGTTTTCCTTTAGCTGTCTCTTTCTCGGCGTGACGGAAAAAATGCAAAATGATTCTTGAGGTTATCTCTTCTTTGCCTTCTTTGTTCTCAAAATCAAATTTTTCTTTTTTCATACTATTTTAATATCCTCACAATTCCCTTTTCTGCATCTACCTCTACCATGTCACCATCCTTCAAAACCTGAGTGGCAATTTTGGTACCGATGATGCAAGGTTTTTTCATCTCGCGAGAGATGATGGCCGCATGACAAGTTACGCCCCCTTCGTCAGTTACAAAGGCAGCAGCTCTTTTCATAATAGGGACCATCTCGGGGGTTGTCATACTGGTTACTAAAATGTCCCCCTCTTCAATTTTTGCAAAGTCATCTCTCCCTACGATATGTTTTACAACGCCTTTCACTTTCCCCTTACAGGCAATGGTACCTTTAAATTCAGTGACCAAGCCCACATCATCTGCAAAAAATGCTATGAGCTTTTGCGATTCCTCTCCAGTAATACAGCGCGTCTTCCCCTCCTCCAAAACTGATGAGCAATCGCGCATACGGTTATTTAAAATCTCCTTGGGAGGGATCTTATTCTCCAACACCTCATCTGCCGAGCAGCGTAGTAATTGCTCATAACTTAAACCAAGAGAAATAGCTTTTGCCTTAAGCATAGGGATGGCAAGAAAGGCACTCTTATTCATAATATCTGTCCTCTGAGTGCGATAGTAGATAATGTACTGAAAAATATCAACAAGATCAGCATCGTTACCCAATAGTTCTTTTGCATGAGTAATGACTTTGCGAAGTTCTTCCTTATCCTCCTCCCACTTCTTTAAAAATTCCTCTTTATTAATACCTCTTAATTTTTCCTCCGCTTCCTGAAGTGTATACCCCTTCTCCTCACCGTAGCGAGCGTGTATCCACTTATACTTTTCCACATGCTCCTCTAGGTTAGAGGTAATAACTAAGTCGTACTCCTCTTGTTTGTAAAAATTATTCTGGAGAGGGATGTTTAGTTTACTCATTAATTTATCAACTTCCTGTGGAGGCAGTTTCTTGGAGAGAGCCCCTCGTAATGCCGCGTCAGTAGATTCTTCCACTGCAAACGCGAGGATGAGCGCCGGCATGTAGTGACGATAGGCACTACAAAACTCTTCAAAACTTATGCCAGTGGAGCACACGAGAGCATCTGCACGCCGTTCAAACTCTTGCCGCACAAAGCTAAAGAGTGCTGTATCTCGCCAACTTTTAAAAGCAAGCTCGCCCCCCTTCTCCATGTCAGCCTTGCCGTAGTACCAAATACTATCCACATGAGCCATGTCTCTCACTACAAAAGGCTCTGTGAGAATACCCTCAAAATGCTCCGGATCTGCATAACCTGTGTTTACCAAACTACAAAATAGGGGTGGATAGGGTCTGCGTATCGTTTTTAAATACTCTTCTTTTTTCAACATATTATTTCTTACTTAGTGTAGTGATCGGTCTGCTTTGGACAATGTAAAACTGGCCTTTTTCTAATGCCCACTCAATGTCACAGGGAAAGCCGTAGTGGTTCTCTATTTTTAAAATGAGCTCCGAGAGTTCGAGGATTTGCTCGTTTGTTAACACTTGTGATGAGGCGGTGGGTTCTGGGATATTTTTCCACTCATTCCCTCCGCCCTCGATGCGGTACATTCCTCGCTCCTGTGTCGCCACATTAATGTCTAAAATATTCCTTGGCTCTTTTTCCACCACATAACTATCGGGAGTAATGGAGCCTGATACAATCGCCTCGCCCAAGCCAAAGCCCGCTTCAATAATGAGCTGGTTCCTATCTTCCGTCACTGGGTGGACAGAAAAGGCAATACCCGAGACCTCACTCTCCACCATTTTTTGCACCACCACCGCCACAGAGATTTTTGTGGAGTGGAGCCCCTTCTCAAAGCGGTAAAAGATGGCCCGCGGTGTAAACAGCGATGACCAGCAGAGCTGTACCTTAGGTATTAGCTCCTCGTGTGTGGTATTGAGGTAGGACTCAAGTTGCCCAGCCCACGCGTGATCCATACCATCTTCTGCGGTAGCTGACGAGCGGACTGCAACGTACTGTGTGTTGAGTTCTTTAAAGGAGTGCTCGATCTCGTCTGCAATATCTTTTGGCATGTGCGCATTTAAAATGAGTTCACGAATACTCTCTGAGGCCGCTTCAACAGTATGGATCTCTTTGTGATTCACTTTATGCAAGATGGTATCGATTTCCTGTACCAGATCCGTCTCTTTTATAAATTGCTCAAATGAGTCGGCGAGCACCACAAAGCCCGGTGGCACCGATATGCCTGCCTGCGTCATCTCACCCAAAGAGGCACCCTTGCCACCAGCAAGAGCCGCGTCATTTTTGCTGAGTTTATTAAATGAACGTACTAGTTCCATAGTGGGTGCGCCTGGACTCGAACCAGGAACCGCCAAGGTATAAGCTTGGTGCTCTAACCATTGAGCTACGCACCCAAGGGGGCAATCACTCTACTATACCTCCGGGACGATAACGGGAGCAATACGCTCCTTGTGGGGGTGCTCT
>CAYITB010000002.1:0-3478 GCA_964366155.1 uncultured Candidatus Saccharibacteria bacterium | reverse complement strand
CTACTATACCTCCGGGACGATAACGGGAGCAATACGCTCCTTGTGGGGGTGCTCTTTGGGTTTGATACCGTTTAGGATCAAAAGTTTTTCAAAATCCTCACGCTCTATGGTCTCTACTTTGATTAACTCTTCAGACATATTATCAAGCGTCTGCCTATTCTTACTTAAAACCTCCTTCGCTCTCTCGAGAGCATGGTTCATCATTTGTGAGACTTCTGCATCTACCTTGGCCGACACCGCCTCGGAGGCAAACTTTTCCACCATTCCTCCGCGTGAGGTGAGCATAGTCTGCCCGCCAATATCAAGCGCTACTGGGCCCAAGGTCTCACTCATACCGTAGCGTGCCACCATATCGCGCGCGAGCGCTGTGGAAACTTGGATGTCATTAGAGGCGCCTGTCGTCACATCACCAAAAACCATCTGCTCGGTAGCATAGCCACCGAGCGAGACCGCGATATCATCCAAAAATTCTTTGCGCGACTGCAGGCGCCGCTCCTCAAACGGTAACTTGAGTGTGTAGCCCGCCGCGTGACCACGCGAGATGATGGAAACTTTGTGCACCGGGTCTGCGTGTGGGAGGATGGAAGCAATGAGTGCATGCCCCATCTCGTGATAGGCGGTGATGCGCTTTTCATCCTCGGAGAGGATGTGACTCTTGCGCTCTGGCCCGAGCATCACCTTCTCAATAGAGCGGATGAGGTCGTACTGCGCGATGGTAGTGCGATTTTCGCGCGCGGCAAGTATAGCGCCCTCGTTCATAAGGTTAGCAAGGTCAGCACCCGAGAAGCCGGGAGTGCGTTGCGCCACCACGTGCAAATTTACATCCTCGGCAAAGGGTTTGTTCTTGGCATGGATAGCAAGTATCTCTTCCCTATCTTTAATGTCGGGCAGATCAATCACCACGCGCCGGTCAAAGCGCCCGGGCCGGAGGAGCGCGGGATCAAGCACGTCGGGGCGGTTGGTTGCCGCCATTACAATCAACTTTTCAGTCGGCTCAAAGCCGTCCATCTCCACAAGGATTTGGTTGAGTGTTTGCTCGCGCTCATCGTTGCCACCTCCCATACCCGAACCGCGGTGGCGGCCGATTGCGTCAATCTCATCAATAAAAACAATAGAAGGGGCGGATTTTTTTGCCATATTAAAGAGATCGCGCACGCGGCTTGCTCCAACGCCCACAAACATCTCTACAAATTCTGAACCCGAGATGTAGAAGAAAGGTACATGCGCCTCACCTGCCACCGCACGCGCGAGTAAAGTTTTACCGGTACCCGGACCACCCATAAGGAGCACGCCCTTGGGAATGCGCGCGCCAATGTCTAAAAACTTTTTTGGATTTTTGAGGAAGTCCACAATTTCCAAGAGCTCCTCTTTTGCCTCCTTGGCACCCGCAACATCTTTAAAGGTAATTTTTTGTTTTTGATCGTTTGGGTCGGTGATGCGTGCTTTACTTTGACCAAAGGAGAAGGCTTGTGCAGAAGCACCACGGAGTTGCCGTGAGACCATCCAAAAGAGGAAGAGTACAAAAATAATGGGCACCACAATGGGAAGTAGCGTGAGGAGCCAAAAGCTTAATCCACTCTGATTTTGTACCTCAACGTGTACTGCTCCTAGCACCTCTTGTTTAACGCCATAACCGGCGAGCGAGTCTGCGAGCGAGACGCCCGCCTCTTTTTGTGAGGAACGCGTCACCCCTCCCTTCATCGTGAGTTCCAGCACATCGCCCTGCACCACGATTCTTTCTACCGTACCGGCGTTTACCTCACGCGCTACCTCGGAGAGCGGGAGAGCGGGAGTATTTTTGTCGTACTCCGTTACCACAGAGTAGAGCGCCGTGAGGAGCATGAGGATAAAGAAGGTCGCCACAATTTGGTTGGTAAATGACCCCCATCCCCCGCCGTTTGATTTTCGTCCCATTCCACGTGCCATAGCGGAAACAGTATAGCGGAATGGAATAAAAATGCTAGCATAAGAGTATGGGATTTAACGAGCGGATGTCCTTTAGCCGGCATGAGGAAAAAGAAATGGATCGTGAGCTTGTCATTAAAAAAGCGTATGAAAAAGCGTGCACCTACGTCCACGAGTCAGAGATAGATCCAGAAAAGTTCCGTGACCTCTACGGCAAGGAGGCAATAGACGCAGATAAAGCGTATGTAGAAAAAATGGAGAGTACTTTTAGTACCGAAGGAGAACCGAGCGAAGCACAAAAACTCGGCACCATTTTTGAAGCACTCCTCCACAGTCAAATTGCCTACGGGCAGTGGTTTGGCAAGGAGAGTAGCGCGCAAAAAACGTCTCGCTACGACGATATTAAAAATGGTATTGATGAGGTGGTGGAAACCGAGGTGCATGAGGCGGCGACCTCCTACCTCGGTTTAGCGCTTGATGCAACACTGGGGGGTACGGGTGAGAAATTTAAGCGTATTAAACACGAGATTGATAGAGGAGAGCTTGGCACGGTGAAGTACTTCCGCTCAAAGAACGGCGAATTCCGTGGGGAGCTCTCACACATACCACGAGTGGTGGTGACCGCAGATGCAAAGACGGTGATTGAACTTGCCACACTGTGGTTAGAAAAAAAATCAAAAGAGCTCCATGAGCACCCCTTCCAACATCAAATGCTTGAGGAGATAGAGCTCCAGTTGGCAAGTTTTGAGGGCTATGCGCGAGCGCGTGGGCAGGAGAAGGACCTCGCCACCGCAGACACCTTTGCCCACTCGCGCAGTGTTATTGAATCAATCCGCGCGACAAAACAAGAGTCCTTCCCCGACACTAACATGCGCGATGGCGGTTTGGGTAAGATACGCGGGCACCTCTCTATTTTTTCTGCAAAAGATTCTTAGATTTTAAAAATTCGGAGTGCTCTTCTGTCACCCCCTCTGGTTGCTCGTGGTACCAACGGAGCTCCTTGGAGTCACCGTCGTGATTAAGCTCTCCCCCCTGATAGATTGCCTCCATAACAATGCTCACCGAGTGCATAGATACTCCAGAACGAATCTCATTTAAAAATTCCATGTAGCCCACACAGCTGGTAACCACGACATCTAAGTTTGTCTCCTTTTTTGCAATCCGTCGTGCAGCCTCCTATATAGTCTCCCCACGGTATACCGTCCCCCCAGGTAAGTGCCAGAGTCCCTTGTGTGGCTCTATGGCACGCAAAGAGAGGAGTATCCCCTCGTCGCTCCTAATAACCACATCAAGCGCGAGGCGCGGAACCTTGCTATAGATGGAATAAAATTCCTCATCGCTCAAATGATTATTCATCCGAGCACTATAACATCCGAGAGAAGGAGGTGTCACTATCTTGTTCATGTTAGGATGGGGCAATGGGATTGGCAGAAAATGCAAAAGCCCGATTTAACTACGAGATCCTCGAGACCTATGAGGCGGGTTTGGAGTTGCTCGGTTTTGAGGTTAAGTCACTTAAGGTAGGGCGTGGAGAGCTTGCGGGAGCGCGGGTACTCATCCGTGGAGGGGAGGC
>CAYITB010000001.1:31521-41947 GCA_964366155.1 uncultured Candidatus Saccharibacteria bacterium | reverse complement strand
AAAACGATTGACCGCATCAAAGGAGAGGTAATCAATGCGCGGTGACTCAAGCTCAAGATCATGGGAAAAAATAAGCTCCTTGTGCGCGTAGGCAACGATTGCCTTCTCAATCGGGCGTCCATGTATGCTCACCTCACTCCCCCGCTCTTCCACAAAAGCATCTGATGCGTACACCGCGGCACGGAGCACTTCACGCTCACTCACCCCTATTCCTACAGGGTAGATTTTGCTAACTGCAACCGAGCCCTCGGTAAGTGTGCCTGTTTTGTCGGTAAGGATGGTGGTGGTAGTGCCTAAGGTTTCTGCGGCAAGGAGGTGACGGATGAGCCCGCCACGTTTGAGTATCCTCTCCAAACCAATGGCAAGCGTGGTGGTAACTGCAATAGGGAGCCCCTCGGGAATCGCCGAGACCGCAACAGCAACCGCAATCAGGAGTATCTCGCGCACAGGCGCCCCACGAGAGATGCCAATAAGGAGTATAAGCGCGGTAAACGCGAGCACTGCTAAACTTAAAGTGCGAGAGAGTGAGGCAATACTCTTTTGGAACGGAGTTTGAATACGGATGGGATCTTTGAGTGTCTCCGCAATGGCTCCCAGCTCTGTTTTACTCCCAATATCTGTCACTACTGCAGAACCACTCCCACTTGCGGTAACGGTGCCCATGTAGACCATAGATGAGCGCTCTGTCAGGCGTGTGTCGGGAAGAGTAGGTTCAGGGTGCTTGGTAACCCCTTGCCATTCGCCGGTGAGTGATGACTCATTCATCTCCAAACCTCGGGAAGAGAGTACGCGCGCATCAGCGGGCACACTGTCGCCATGCGAGAGAATGATAATATCCCCCGGCACCAGCTCACGAATGGGCACTCGGTGGCGCCTGCCATCGCGGAGCACAGTAGCAAAACGACGGTAGGAAGCGGAAAGAAGTTCAAAAGCGTGAGAGGCACGGCGCTCTTCTAACACGCCGATGGTAGTATTGATAAGAAGAACAATAAGGATAACGACCGCATCGGTATACTCGTGCAAGAAAGCCGTCACGAGTCCCGCGCAAATAAGAATGAGAGCGAGCGGACTTTTGAATTGCTCAAAAATAAGACCGAGAGGACGCAGCCCCCGAGTGCGCGCAAAACTGTTAACTCCATACTCACTGCGGCGCTTGAGTACCTCCACTGCGCTCAAACCCTCCTCACTCGTAACGGTGAGCGCACGCAGAACCTCCCCTGCCTCCATCGCATGCCATGCCATATAGAAATAAGTATACCATGCGGACTTATACAGATTTATACACAGCTTATACCCAGAATTATTTCATTTTTTTGATGACTTAAAAAATCCCTGTGATAAGATGCTCGCACTTAATAGGTCGATCATTGCACATAGTAAATAAATTATTAGTATCTCTTAAAAATTAAATTATGGAACGATTTATGAATAGACGTCTTATTCTTAGTGCAGGGATTATTGTCTTTGTCGGCGCCGCAGCCATTGGAGCAACAGGCGCCTTTTTTAGCGATAGTGAGACCTCAACCGGTAACACCTTCACTGCAGGAGCAATTGATCTCAAGATTGATAACACAAGTTACGTAACTAACAACGCTGGTACGCTGGTCGCCAGTCCAGACAATACGTGGGAACTGTCAGACCTAGACAAGCAACTCTTCTTTAGCTTTGTAGATGTGAAGCCGGGAGACATCGGGGAGGATACCATCTCGATTCATGCCGGCACAAACGATGCTTGGGCTTGTATGGCTGCTAAAATGACCTCAACCCCAGATAATGGTATTAACGATCCAGAAACGGAAGCTGGCGACACGACCGACGGACCAACCGGTGGTGAGCTACAGAACTACCTAAACTTCACTTTCTGGAATGATGATGGCGATAATGTATATGAGACGGGTGAGACAGACATAACACAATTGACGGGTCCAGCTAGTCAGATCTTCAGCGGTACTTGGCTACCGCTCGCCGATGCTTCTTCTAGCGCTCCAATTGTTGGTAATTCCATTAAGTACATTGGTAAGGCATGGTGCTTTGGGACGCTGACACCAAACGGCACATCACAGGATCAAGCATCTTCTACCAATCCTCTTACTCGAGGAACAACTGGCTTTACGTGTGATGGATCAGGATCTAATAATATTGCCCAAACTGACGGCATTGATGTTGATGTTTCCTTCTATGCTGTCCAAGCTCGTAATAACAGCCAATTCCTTTGTTCAGGTTTGCGTCCATTCGGAATGGTTCAGTAAGAGTAACTCTGCTCGATGAAGAAGATCCTGCTCAGTCTCGGTTCAATTATCTTTGTCTCCACGCTCTTAATTAGTGGCACAAAAGCGTTCTTTGGCAATCCTAATACCTCTACAGGGAACACTTTTGCAACCGGTGTCATTACTCTCAAGGTTGATAATGAAAGTTATGTGACTAATAATGTGGGAGATCTCGTGATGAGCACCTCCACCTCGTGGGCACTCTCATCGCTTGCGGGCAAATTGTTCTTTAACTTTCTTGACTTAAAACCTGGTGATGTAGGAGAAGACACCATCTCCCTCCACGTGAGTGGCAATAATGCGTGGGCGTGTATGAACGTTGCGCTCAAGTCCACACCAGAAAATGGTCAGGACGAACCAGAGCTTATTATTGATCCAACAACAGGCACGAACGATGGGGAATTACAGAATCATCTCTACTTCTCCTTCTGGGCAGATGACGGTGACAATGTGCACGAGACTGATGAGCAAACCTTCAAAAAGGGTTTGGTAAAAGATATCTTTAACAACCAAAATTGGGCACTCGCAGACTCACAGAATAATATCTGGGGCTCTCCGGGGCCTCTCCCAGCAAACACTATCCGCTATATTGGCAAAGCATGGTGCTTTGGCACGATGATAGAGACACCACGGCCACAGGATACTCAGGGTAAAACAGGAACCAATGGACCCTTAGTAAGGGGCACCGGATTCTCCTGTAGTGGTGTGGACGTGGGTAATATAGCGCAAAGTGATGGGATTGTTGCCGACGTCTCATTTGGAGTACTACAAGAACGGAGTAGCACCAGCTTCCTCTGTACATCAAAAAATTACCAACTCTCCCCAACAGGAACCTCGACCCTCTTCTCTGAGAACTTTAACAGCGCTAAATTGGATACCGAATTTAGCAATATCTATACCCCTAAGTGGGATCAGAGTGGTGGCGTCCAAGGGAGTTATGGAGGAAACCCGTATGGAAAAGTAGCCGACCTTGACGCGGGGTCCAACCTATATCCTCCCGACCATACCGAAGTGCTCACTAGTAAAAACGTGAGTACGCTGGGATACCACAGCATTACCTTAAAGTACGATCGTAGAGTGATCGCCCCGCTCGGAGCGCCGATGACACTCACTGTTGACTATTCTCCTAACGGAGGCTCTACATGGACAACGCTTGAAGTAGTAAGTACCAGCTCTCCATGGACAAATAAAACATGGAGTCTCTCTCCTTCAGCTGACAATGTGTCACAACTTAAAATACGGTTCAGTATTGTGGGGACAGACGGAACCGATCACGCCTACATTGATAATGTAACGGTAACGGGAGTTAGTCCCTAGCACATATTAAAAATTATTATGAAAAAAATATTACTAAGCACAGCGCTCATCCTGCTCGTTAGCGGTGCTCTGGTAGTTGGTGGAACAGGAGCATTCTTTAGTGATACTGAAATATCAACGGGAAACACCTTCTCTGCCGGTGCTATTGATCTTAAGATTGATAACACGAGCTACTACAATGGGGCCGTCTCCACCAGTACCACCTGGACGCTCACCGATCTCACGATTGAAAAGTTTTTTGACTTCCCCGACCTAAAACCGGGCGACCGTGGAGAGGACACCATCTCACTCCATGTTGAGAGTAACGATGCTTACCTCTGCGCTAACGTGAAACTCACCTCAAACGACGATAATGGGCTCACAGAACCAGAGGCGCTCATCGATGCAACCGATGGTCCCGGCTTGGGAGAGCTCGCTAGTTTGGTGAACTTTATGTGGTGGGCGGATGATGGCGATAATGTGTTAGAGGAGGATGAGAATGTTATAACGCAAGGTCCTATTGGCACACTTGGCCTCAATGGTTCAACAACGATAGCTCTTGCTGACTCGGAGACAAATATCTGGACGGGACAAGGAGGGCCAGTCCCCGGAGCACAGACACATTATATTGGTAAAGCATGGTGCTTTGGCGCACTTACCCCTGCCGCACTTCCGCAAGATGGACTCGGAAGCACGAGTCCGCGCACACCCGCTAATTCAACAGGGGGTATGTCCTGTGATGGATCACTCCTTGATAACGTGAGCCAGAGTGACAGTTTGACGGCAGACGTTTCCTTCTCCGCAGTACAAGCACGGCATAATGACCACTTCGTCTGTAAACCTGACAGAGAGAAAACCGCAGAATTGACCGTGGTAAAAATGGTTACCAATGACAACGGCGGTAATAATCAGGTCTCCGACTTCCACCTCTTTGTTGATGATGGGTTTGTTTCGGATGAGATACTCTCTTGGGCAACTACCACACTCCCCATAGGTAGCTACAGCGTTAGTGAGACGGGTGTCTCTGGCTACGTGGGAACTTTTAGTGGTGATTGTGATAGTGATGGAACTGTAACCCTCAATGAGGGGGATGCAAAAACATGCTACATCACCAACGATGATTTGCCGGGTAACATTACTCTCATTAAAAGTGTAAGTAGTGGAGGGGCTCTACCCTCTACCTTCAAAATGCGGGTAGATGGGATACTCGTACCTAATACCACCTCTGTTGCCGTCACGGCAAATAGCCCCCACGTGATTACAGAAGATGCAAAAGTTGGCTATCACTTTGTGTCAATCACAGGGACTGGCTGTCCTGCCGGCTTGGGGGTGGGTAACCCAGTAACCTTAGACGAGGGGGAGGCACTCACCTGCACTATTACTAACGCAGCTGATTAAGAAGGTTATTGATGAAAGCGCTCTTTAATCTCGCATACTACCTCTTTGTCCTTACCATCCTCTCTATTGGAGTGCTCCTCTTGGCAACACTGCTCCCTCTCCCCGGTAGTATTGAGGTTAAAGTAGTGCAGTCTGGCTCTATGGAGCCAACGATTAAAACCGGAGGAATAGTGGTCATACGCTCTGTCGATACCTACAAGCTTGGTGATATTATTACCTTCGGCCCAGACACAAAAACACAGATACCAACAACGCATCGAATTGTTGGTGTGGAAGGTCTCGGGTCAACGGAAAAATTTATCACCAAAGGTGATGCAAATGATGACACAGACCCCACACTCACTGCTCGGAGCGCGGTTAATGGAAAAGTAATTTTCTCACTCCCCTACCTCGGCTACCTCTTAGACTTTGCGCGTAAACCACTCGGGTTTGGACTCTTGGTAGGAACACCAGCATTGGTGATTATTTTTGATGAGATTGGGAAGATAGTAAGAGAAATTAAAATGATACGCCATAAAAATCTCCGCATCCATGTCACTACACCAAAAAAATATACGGACGAGGAGACGAGGAGCTGATGACTTAGAACAGCTCAAATACACTATTGCCTCTGCGTGTGGCACTATCGTAAGTGTCCTCCTCTTATCGTCCGTATCTTTTATTGGTCTCTCTGTGAGTGAAATTGGAGGTACCCTCTCTTATTTTAATGATATTGAAATATCGGAGGGTAATAGCTTGCGCGCGGGAGTGTTCGGCTTACTCCTCTCGTCATCAGATGATGAAGTAGAAAGGAGATCTGCAGAGAGCTCTACTGTGGGGACAGCGTCGTTTACGGTAACCCTCGGAGAGAGCGGGGCAAGTTTACCCCTCTTGTATAGAGGAACTGGGGAACTTAATACGCAAAGTCTTCCCGGCTGTGCCGCACTCACGCTTGAAGCGTGGCTGGGGGACTCATACCACTACAGTGGCTTATTCACCGAGTTTAGTGTGGCAACATCCACCGTGGGTACTTGGCAATTCCTCCTCACCTTACCGCTCAATCAAGAAGGGACGAGCACCCTCCCCTCGGATGCGATTTGCCACGGAGATCTCGTTTTCAAAGCAGAACTTGCTAACGTCCCCCACGAACTCTCACGCTCCTTTACTGACGAGGAACGGCATAGCTTTGAAGTCCAGAATTGGAATAATAATGACTCTGGAGCAATTATTGAATCGAACACAGTATTGATAGAAACTTTGCTGGAAACAGCCACCTCAACGGAGATTACTTTGTCTGAACTACCAGAGTTACCAGAGTTACCAACCGTGCCCGAGTTACCCACAGTGCCGGGACTACCAGAAATAGAGACCTTGGAGGTAGAAGAAGAAACGGCTCCTGCTGAAGTAGAGGAAGAAGCGCCCGCTCCAGTAGAAGTAGTCCCTACTGAGACAGTAGTTGAAATTCCCGTAGAATAAAAGAACCCCTCATCCACATGGGATGAGGGGGTGGGTAAGTGTAGTGAGTGTTACTTTTTTTCCCTATAACGATTCTCCATCACGGAAGAACGAGAACGAGGCAGAACGCACTCGAAGAACTCTCTAATAAGAAGGGTAAGGTATACCAACAAGATTGTCAAATAAAGAATCCTCCCGATGTACATCGGGAGGCACCCTTGTAGGTTAAGCGCAGTCGCATCTTGACTTTATTGACTTCTGGCCGTACACGACACCTTTCACACTAGGGGTTGGGGAACTACTGGTGACTAGCAATGCTTGGTCACCGTAAGTCTAAATGTAGTATACCATAAAACTGGTATGTAGCGTATAAAGATTCCTAGTACTCATTGAAAGATCGTCAAAATAATGGATAATAGTAACGCAGTCTTAATGAAATAATGGCCCTATCGTCTAACGGTTAGGACGGAGCCTTCTCAAGGCTTAAATCGGGGTTCGATTCCCCGTAGGGTCACAAATGGACAAAAAGAGTCGGATATGATGAACTGTAGGTAGTCGCTCTTTGAGAGCCGGAAAGGAAGGTACTCTGCCTATGTTTAAAAAACTCTCACAACTGCCTCTATTTAAAAAGCTCTGCCAAAAGATTGGCGAACACCGTCAACTCACGATTCATCGTTCACTCTGTAGAGCAAATCGTAACGGGGGAGAAAAAGAGACCGTCAGCTTTGCCGAAAAGCACTACATGTTCTCCTCTCTCATCAGGAGGATACGCGGCTCTGCCTGTCGCGAGATAGCAACATACCTCGTCAATCTGGTGCATTACTGCCCTAGTGATGCACTTTTTGTTGCGGAAGATCTAACAAAGAACATCGGAGATTCCGAACGACATCGGATGATAGTCACTCACATTAAAAAGAACACACGACACCCCGATGCCGCCGCCCTCCTCCTTGCCGAAATACGAGCACTCCCCTAGGGGAATCCCCCTCCGATAACCATCGGAGGGGTTTTATTTGACTTTTATATATAAAAATGCTATTATTATAGTAGATGCTCATTGAGAGCTCAACAGAGCCCTAGTTCGCTAGGGCGCCCCTGTTCAGGCAGGGGTCAAAATCATTCTACTTCCGGGTAGAAGAAAGAGGTGTTGTGATGTATGCAGTAAAAGATTCTTTAATTCTTGCAGTGATATCCGGTCTACTGGGTATTGTGTTTCTGCTTGCCTCTCTGAATCCATACATAGAGGAGGGTCCTGGCTTACCAGTATCTTTAACTTTGCTGGGACTTGCAGTCGCCCTAACACTTTTTGCCACAATAGTGTATCTACTCATCGTCCGCAAACGTAACGATCAACTCCGTTTGTTGGAGGATGAGTGCGATATTAAGGATGTCCTTGAGTTTGCGGAACTCCATAAGGTTTCAACCAGCTACCTCAATGGACTGATGCCTTTTCAGTATTGCAAGGGAGAACTCGTAGGACGTTTCTTTGCCTCGCTTCTCTTTGGGAAGCTTACGGAACCTCTTGTCGGCCACCTCTATATGGAAGATTTTGCCCTTGACGCTATCGCAAAAGCATTAACGCCACTCTCTTCTGGGTATTGGTGTAAAAAATTTTTTGAGGGTTTAGAGCAATCCCGGCATCAGGAGTACGCAGGAAAGATCCGAATCTTGCTTGATCAAAAGATTACTCTTCATAAAACAGAACAATCTTTTGCCACAGCGAAAGCACTTCGTGCAAAGCGTTGTCGTAAGCTCGGCCTCAAACCGGAGTCGGAAACCGAGTAAAAACAAACTCTCTCAGTGCCCCCTCGTTTGCAAAGCGAACGAGGGGGCTTTTTTCTTTTACACAACTCTCCACGATCGTATAAGTTTATGTAAAAGATACAGTCTTAGCGCTTTTGCCATTCTTGCTCTTGGCGCACCAGGAGTTCGGGGGCAAGCTCGGGCTCCTGCATAATTTTTACCACTACTCGCTCCATACGCACCGATTGAGAGCCTTTTACTAAAATTAAATCTCCTTTTTCTATTTCTTTCAAAAGTGTAACCCCCGCGCGCTCTGCAGTATCAAAACGTTTTATCCTATCGGCGCTCATCCCCCCTTGGCGCGCACCCTCCTCGGTAAAGATGCTAAACTTGCCCACCAAATAGAGCTTCTCACACACCGTTGCTGCGTGTCGTCCCGCTTTTTTATGCTCTTCCTGCGAGTACACGCCCAGTTCCATCATATCTCCAAGTACCGCAATCTTCCTCCCTTTTATTTGGAGCTCTTGCACTGTATCCAGTGCCGCGTGGAGCGCCACTGGAGAAGAATTATAGGTATCATCAAGAATGAGAGATCCTTTCGCCCCCCCAATGAGACGGAGGCGCCCTGGAGCGGGGAGGAGCCATTCTAGGCCCTTAATAGCATCAAGAATGTTTACATGGAGGAGTTCTGTTACCGTGAGTGCCGCGAGCGCGGGCATTACCGCATGCACCCCAAACACGTTCTTGAGACGCAGAGGAACGCTTTTTCCATCAGTCTCTACCTTTACCGTCATCCCCATAGGGTGATCCTCCTCGTAAAGAATGTGCGCGTTTACACCACGGACACTGGCTCCCTCTCCAAATCCGTAGCTCCGCACCTGCACACCAAAAGGGACCTTCATATTCCTCACTTTCTCATCATCGTTATTCAGCACGACGGCGCCTCCCTCACGCACTGCTTTTACCAAGGAGGCCTTCTCCTCAACAATGTGGAGAGGTGAGCCAAAGTGCTCCACGTGCACCGGCACCTCACCAATACGTGTTACCACCACCACATCAGGGTGGAGCCAGCGAGAAAGAGATTTGATATCCCCCGGTTTATCTGCTCCGACTTCAAGGACGAGCCAATCGGGATACCCCCGCGCCGTAAAGGGGATGAGGAATCCTTGTATTAAATTTTTTGCCCACCCCACAGGACTTCTCCACGCATTAGCGAGTCCAAGTATAGTAAGTGGGACCCCAAACTCACTGTTATAACTTTTATCACTCCCCCTCACATGAGCACTGTGCTCCAGTACTGCCACAATAGCATCTTTGGTTGAGGTTTTCCCCACACTCCCCGTTACTGCCACAACGCGGGGCACGAAGCGCTTAAGTACACGCCGCGCCTCCCACGCAAGGATACCAGCAACTATTTTTTTAAGTGTTTCTTTCATACTAACGATCAGGAGGAATATGGTAGTAATTTATAAGGAATTTTGCCATATTAGCAAACGGCTCCGAGAGGGTCTCCGAGGCATACTGGACCTGCTTAGGATACACGATATAAAGAAAAACGATATAGTGCGGATCGTAGGCGGGGAAGTAGCCAAAAAATGAGTGCAAATAACGATCATCGTAGTAGCCACCGGCAGGATTAGACATTTGTGCAGTCCCTGTTTTCGCCGCAATAGAATAACGATCCATTTTAAATTTTCCCCCCGCGAGCGCTTTGTCAAAAACGGTTACGAGCATCCGCGTTACGTCCTCACTCGTGCGCTCCGAGATAACGCGACGCACAAGAGTAGATTCGGTCTGGTCACGCTCTAGTGTTTTGAAGCGGATCTCGTCAACAAGGTATGGCCGCAGTATCAGTCCCCCATTCCCCAGGCTTGCGAGTGCGCGCGTCATTGCAATAGGAGTCACTGCGATCCCTTGCCCAAAGGCGGCCGTGGCATACTCCACCTCACGTGTGCTCTCTAAGTTATCGGTGAGTCCCGCAAGCTCCCCCGGAACATCAATGCCCGTCTTTTCGCCAAAGCCAAAATTGCGGAAGTAGGCGCGGAAGCGATCTTTACCCAATAACTGCATCACGTGGACCGCACCCGTGTTGAGCGATTGATTTAGAACTTCCTGCATTGGCACCGTACCTCGCGCTTTGCCATCGTAGTTGGATATTTTTTTACTATTTAAAGTGATGGTCCCTCTGTCGTTATAGGTACTCTCGGGGCGTATGACTCCCGCATCCAGTCCTGCGGCAAGAGTAAGCGGTTTTACAATGGAGCCAAATTCATACACGCGTTCTACCA
>CAYITB010000001.1:26776-31421 GCA_964366155.1 uncultured Candidatus Saccharibacteria bacterium | reverse complement strand
GCAAAAAAATTTATTTGAGTGCTATTCTCGCTCCTCCCCAAAATCCCCTCGTACTGCTTCTCAAGCCCGTAGCGCCCCGCGCGTTCATCACCCTGGTAACCAACGAGCCCTATGGTCTGCGCGGCCAATCCATCGCTTGGATACACGCGCCACTTCTCGCGGAAGAGCCCCACCCCAGAGAGCTTGAGCGCCTCAATCCGCAGAGCATCCGCATCGGATACCTTTGTTGCGATTTCTTCGTAGGGATCGTCCTTTTTGTTTGCGCGCGCTATAAAGGTGGCACGATCAAGAGTCGGGAGTATGTTCACTAAGGAGCGATAACTACCCTCAACGTCTTTGAGTTGTGCAGGATGGAGTGCAAGGATGGATCCGTATGCGAGCGCAGCGGCCGCAATCGGAGTACCGTCTTTTGCCGTAAAAAAAATGCTCCCGCGATTAAAACTGTCTGAACTTGACCGAACGTACTGCTGACTCCCCTTCTCCTCATACTCATCTCCGTGCACCAATTGCACAAAAAATAGTCGGGTGACGATCGTAAGCGCGATGATCAGAGTACACCCCGAAATTATGCGTATTCTCGTTGTCTCCTTAGTTGCCATGGCGCATTGCAACGCCTGTGGAAGGAGTTTTGGTAACTGCGTATCCGGTTACTTTACTTGCGTCTACAAAGCCCCGCGTGTATGCGTCAGAGAGGGTAATCGCGCCAATCAGATTTACATAGGAGCTCTCAAGGGTGGCAAGCTCACTCTCAAGTTGTGAGGCCCGATGTTCAAGAGAGCGTCGGTCCATAACGCTCACCACAGAGCTTTGGATAAGGTACAAATACAGTATCCCCAGCACTGCGAGCACCGCAAAAAAAACGACAAAAAGAGATGGTGGTAGAGTTTTTATATGTGTGCTGTGCATAGTATTAATTTTTGCTAAGTGCGTATAATGATGCGCTCCGTGCGCGTGGATTTGCGAGCACTTCTTCTCGTGTCGCACGGAGTGCGTGCCGAGTGAGTATGGTACAAAGTCCCTCCTTCTTTTTTTCTTTCAAAAATCCCTTAACAATGCGCGCTTCTATCCCATGGAAGGTGATGACGGCAATGCGTCCTCCCCTACCGAGCGCGTTCCACGCTCCCTCTAACCCCTCTTTTAGAGCACCAAGTTCATCGTTGACAGCAATGCGGAGAGCTTGAAAGGTTTTGGTCGCGGGGTGGATACGTCCATGACGGCCGCCTTTAGCTCCCTCCACAATATGAGCAAGTGTTCGGGAGCTAGTAATGAGTCCCCCTCGTCGTGCGGTAACGAGCGCTTTAGCAATGCGGCGTGCGGCAGGTTCCTCCCCGTAGCTAAAAATGATGTCGGCAATGTTTTGCTCCTCCCAGGTGTTAACGATGTCCATGGCGGTAAAAAGATGTTCGCCATCTCCCTGCGTCATAAGGAGTGGCTCGTCACGGAGAAATGAGAATCCTCTCCCCGAACTTTCTATCTGCTCACTACTCATCCCGAGGTCAAAGAGGACAGCCTGTACAGGAGGAAGGGAAAGCTCTTCCGCCACCTCTCTGATATGACGAAAGTTTGTCTTACGAATAAGCACTTGGGGAAAAGAGGAAAATCGCTCGGTAAGACGTGTGATAGCATCTCCATCTTGGTCAAGGACAAGAAGCTTTCCTTTTTTCCCTATTTTTTGAGCAAGGAGTTCCGCGTGACCGCCACTCCCACCAGTTGCATCAATGGCGCAATCTTCTGACGAGAGGGAGAGGATATCAACTGCCGTATGTAAAAGAACGCTGACGTGGCGCATTTAGAGTATCCCGATGTCCCCCAATTTTTCCGCAAGGACATCGGCTTCCTTCTCTACGCGGCCACGATACTCCTTCCAGCGCTTCTCATCCCAGAGCTCTGCATGATCTTGGAGACCGGTCACAATGACCTTGGTCTTCAATTCCGCAAACTCTTTAAGAAAATCAGGAACGAGGATGCGCCCGAGGGAGTCAACCTCCGACTCAACCGCTCCCGCAAAAATAAAACGTGTAAAACTGCGGGAGCCGGCAGTACCCATAGGGAGCGCTCCTAATTTTTGTGAGAGCGTCTTCCACGTTTCCAGTGGGTAGAGGGAGAGACATCGGTCCAACCCTCTGGTGAGCACCACTACCTTACCAAGCTGTTTGCGAAATTTTGCCGGCACCGCGAGGCGCTTTTTATCATCAAGAGTATGTGTATATTCGCCAATAAGCATGGTGGTTTTGCCCCACTTTCTACCACTACATAGTAAGTGTATTCCACTTTATCCCACTTAGCAATCCTTTTTCTCCGCCAACTAGCGGAAACTGTGGATAAACCCATTCGACAAGCTCAGGGTGAAAGAGAAAGACCCGTGTGCGAGGGAGCGCACACGGGTCTTGAGGAGGCGCAGAACCTTAATTAGCTGGGACCAAGGTTCTGCTGTGAGAAATACTGTCGCCGAAAAATCGCTCTTCTTCGGGCATATCATCGTATAGCTTATCTCTCCAACTGGGAGGCGCGTTCTTTAGACTCACTAGCGTAAGCGCAACGATTGCCGCATCTTCACAAGTGAGATCTATTAAAGCACCTTCGCCAGTTAAAATAAAAGGTTGAGACATAGTATCCTCCTTAAAGAACGTTTATATGATTAAAGCACTTTATTCTTTTTCGCGCAAGGTTGGGAAGTAAATAACCTCCCGAATGTTATGTGTATTGGTGAGGAGCATCACCAGGCGGTCAATGCCAATGCCTACCCCTCCCGCCGGAGGCATACCATATTCCAGAGCCTCAATAAAGTCTTCGTCATTTGGTTGCGCTTCTTTATCTCCATGAGCACGATGCTCAGATTCTTCCACAAAGCGAGCGCGCTGATCAAGTGGATCATTCAATTCTGAAAATGCTTTCACTAATTCTGTACCTCCAATAACAAGTTGAAAAGCATCCACCAATCCTTCGTCATCAGAGTGCCTTTTAGCGAGAGGTAACATAGAGCGCGGGTAGTCAACAACGAAGGTCGGCTGGATGAGCGCGGGACGACAAACACGCTTATAAATAGAATCCAACACCTTCTCACGTGTAGTGGGGAGACTATAGGAGACGCCAAGACGTTCTGCACTATCGCAGAGCTCCTCCAACTGACACTGTCGAGCATTCGGGAGATCAGCGTAGTCTCTAAAAAGATCAAAGTACGAGCGGACGGCAAAAGAACTCGCAAGATCTATCTCATGGTCGCCAAAAATGAGTGTCATCCCCCCAAGTATCGTGTGAGCACAATCTCGCACAAGCGCCTCGACAAAAGAACGTTGCGTGAGCGCGTCAGAGTAAGCTTCGTACCACTCAACGGTTGTAAACTCTGGATTATGCGTCACGTCTATCCCCTCATTCCGGAAGGAGCGCCCAATCTCATACACCTTAGGAAAACCGCCGATGAGCAACTTTTTTAGGTAGAGTTCCGGCGCGATACGCAGGTAAAGATCACGATCCAGAGCATTATGGTGAGTAACAAAGGGGAGCGCGTTTGCGCCACCAGGGAGTGGTTGGAGTATGGGCGTTTCAAATTCTACAAACCCCGCGCTCTCAAGACGCGAGCGGAAGAAGGAAAGTACGCGCGCGCGCAAGAGAAAACGCTCGCGCGCGCTTCCGTCCATAGTGGTCTCAAGGTAGCGCCGGCGGAAGCGCTCCTCACTGTCTTTAAGTCCATGCCACTTATCAGGGAGCGGCCGCAAACTCTTTGCGGCAAGTCCCCAGGAGGAAACAAGCACGCTCTCCTCTCCTCTATCGGTAGTAAAGCAGGTTCCCGAAAAGAAGAGGAGGTCGCCCAAATCTACCGTGTTTACAAAAAGGGAATGTTCTTCTTCCCCCAACACATCGCGTTTAAAAACGCCTTGGATACGCGCGGTACCGTCATCAATAACCGCAAACACGAGCGCTCCCTGCCCACGGAGTGCCAGCACTCTACCCACGATACTTACGGTAACATCATCTTTTTGTAGAGTTGATGACTCATTTCGGAGCACGAGAAGTGAGTGAGTGCGAGGAACACTCGTGGGGTACGCGGAGCCGCGCGCCTCTTCATAGAGCTGTAACTTTTTTAACCGCTCGGCACGTATCTCCGACAGCGATGACATAGGACTATTGTACCGTAATAATGGAGTACTTTACATCACCCCGCGGCGTAGAAACGGTGGCCATGTCTCCTTTTTTCTTCCCTATCAATTGGGAGCCGAGCGGAGAAGTATTGGATATTTTCCCCTGTGCGGCATCTATTTCTTCAGAACCAACGATGATGACCGTCTGCTTTCCCTTACTCCCCTCACGCTCAATCCTCACCGTTGAACCAACATCAATGACAGATCCGTGCTTCGCTTGCACAATGATGGCGCTCTTAACAATATCCTCAAGATAGGAGATGCGATCTTCTATAGTCACTTGCGCCTCACGCGCCTCGTGATACTCAGCGTTCTCGGAGAGATCACCGAGTGACTTAGCATACTCTAATTGCTCTGCAATCTTTTTGCGTTCTGTTGTCTTAAGCGTGTTGAGCTCCTCTTTTAATTCAACAAGGCGCTCGGCACTTACGTATTCAGTACTCATAAAGTGTTGGGCTTAAAAATTATAGTCCTGCAATGATAGCGTGATTCCTCCCGCCCGTCAA
>CAYITB010000001.1:20614-26676 GCA_964366155.1 uncultured Candidatus Saccharibacteria bacterium | reverse complement strand
TATTCATCAATGAGTTTTATTCCCAATCCGCGTTGAGTTTTAAATCCCCCTCCAATGGTGTAGAAATATACGTCGGAGGACACCGCGAGCGCCTCGCGCATATTCACATAGCCGTGCGCCTTCCAGTCTTTAAAAATAGAGGGGCTCTCCGGGTTGTAGGGGTTGGGGAGCGTGAGCGCGCCCGTACTTAAAATTTTAGTATCGGGCGAGATAATTTTTTCTTCCAGTGCCGCAAGTGCGAGGAAGGGCTTTATTATGGAGCCGGGGGCGTAGAGTCCGCCGATGGCACGGTTTAAGAAGGGAGTGTTCTTCGCAGTTAGAATACGAGCAATGGCTTCACGGTCTTCACCTTTCGTAAGAGTGCTCGGCGAGTACTCGGGGTAGCTCACAAGCGCAATGAGCTCTCCTGTTTCAACGTCCATCAGCGCTCCCGCTCCCCCCGCAAATCCCTTGTCGGTAGCGAGCGAGGCAATAAGTTCGTAGAGTTTGCTCTGCACGCGCGCATCAATACTCGTCGTAATATTTTCCCCCGGGAGAGGATCGCGGAGCATGGAGCTTGAGCGAATGTTCCCTTTTACGTCTATCTCTTCAATACGGAGCCCATGGGTCCCCGTGAGCACATCGTTAAAAGCACGCTCCAAACCATCACGACCAAGATACTCCTGCGAGTAGGCACCGCGTTCAATATCCTTCTCGGTAGGGAGACTCACATAGCCCACGACATGCGCAAGTCCGGGGAACTCCGCGTACACGCGCTCGCCATTCTCGTTATAGGCAAGCGGCATTTGCGTGCGATCATAAATAATGCCGCGTGGAGCAAAGAGCGGAGTTGCACGGAGTGAGTTCTCTATACTTGCAGTGCGCAGTGAGGCACCCTGTACAATTTGGAGAGTCCACACCTTATTAAGAAAGAGGGTCATCATCAGCACCGAAGCAACAAAGAGTGTGGTGATGGCAAATTTTGAAATAGGTTTTTCAATGCGACCCTCAAACTGCTGGTTATCAAATTCGGGTAAATTGCGCGAGTCAAGGAAAATAACATCCGGATCAATGTCGGGAGAGACACGGCGTCTACGACGGAAAAAAGATCGTATCATGGAGCAAAAAGGCGCGCCTCGTCAGCGAGAAAGCGCGAAACAAGGAGCGCCGCAAGCGCGACAAGTGTCCCCCAAATACTTATCCCTAGAGGCCCTTCAAAAGGAATGCTGTATGTAAAATCCCACACAATTCCCCAGAGGATGATCTCAAGCGCGTACGGGACCGCGTAGGCACAAAAGATAAGGAAGAGGAGGAATATCCACCACGGGAGAGTAAAGAACGCAATCGCGAGAATGCTATGGATATAGAGCCGGGGCATGGATAAGAACAACATTAGAGAGTGCCGTAAATGAGATAGGAATACGCGCATCAACAGTAGTTGAGAGTTGGGAAGCATCAGGACTTACCGCCTCCACCAATGCCACAATACTACCACCTAATTGTGGGCTCGCGATCCACTCACCTATGCTAATTTTTATGCGGCTCGGCACAGTCGTACGGAAGGTTCCTCCCCCCCTCCCCACAAGATCAATGGGAGTGGTGCTCGCGCCCAGAGTGCCCTGTACCTGTACCCCGCTTGAAGAAAAGAGGAGCACTTTTGCGACCTTACCAAAGACCTCTGCCACGGTCCCGAGCGCCGCTCCATCGAGCGAGAGCACCAGCATACCCTGACGCACCTCTGGTAGCTGTGAGATATCAATAATCAATGTGTCATACACCGAATGAGGCGGTTTTATAATAACTGGAGCAATGAGAGAAGACAGGGGAAGTTCGGCCTTGGTAAAGAGTGCGAGCTCGGAGCGGAGACGTTCGTTCTCCGCGCGCACAAGCGTTAGTTCAGCCGCCTGACGACGGAGTGCGCGATTTTCTTCCACCAATGAAACTTTACGCGAGAGAAGGGTAAAAAAATCCTCCCTAGCATCACTTAATGTCTGTGCAGCTTTTGTTACGGGAACCGTGACGGAGAGAAGTGCACGGAGCGAGAAATTGAGGAGCCCCGGACCAAACACGTAGAGCACGAGAAGGAAAAGCACTATGAGGAGAGGCACCACCATGCGCTCCGCTATTGATCGCTTATTATCGCGTCTGTAATTCATCATCGCCATCAATGAGTATTTCTCTAAAGGTATCAAATTCTTCTAAAATAATTCCTGTTCCGCGCACAACGGCAGTAAGGGGATCTTCCGCAACAGCAACGGGGATACCGATCTCTCTCTCAAGGAGCTCTGCCATACCGTGCATAAGTGCTCCCCCACCCACGAGGAGTATGCCGCGATGCATAATGTCGGAGACCACCTCGGGTGGCGTTGACTCAAGTACCTCCTTCACCGCTTCTACGAGTGTTGCGATGGAAACAGCAATCGCTTCTCGGATGTCGGCATCGGTAATAATAACCTCACGCGGTAGACCCGTTACTAAGTCACGGCCACGGATTGTTGACTCGCGCGCGGCTCCGTGATTTAAGACGGAGCCAATAGCGATTTTTACGTCTTCAGCAGTGCGCGCTCCGAGAAGAATTTTAAACTCATCACGCACGTAGGAAATAATATCTTCGTTCAACTTATCTCCCGCAATGTGGAGGTTTTTTGAACGGACAATACCACCGAGAGAGATAACGGCGATGTCCGTAGTCCCTCCTCCAATATCAACGATCATACTCCCGATGGGGTCAAAGATTGGGAGTCGTATCCCTACCGCCGCGGCCATGGGTTCCTCTACAATGTGCACCTCGCGCGCTCCCGCGTTGTAGGCGGCATCTTTTGCCGCGCGGCGCTCTACATTAGTGACTCCAGAGGGAACACCAATCACGATGCGCGGACGGCTGTAGCGGATGCCCTCTCGTGCCTTACGCAAAAAGTACGCAATCATCTCTTCAGCAACCTCAAAGTTGGAAATAACCCCGTCAACCATTGGTCTAATTGCCTCAATGTGCGCGGGAGTGCGCCCAATCATGTAGCGGGCATCGGTCCCTACTGCCACCACACGTCCCGTTTTTGCGTTCACCGCAACAACCGAGGGCTCATTTAAAATGACCCCCTTCCCGCGCACATACACGAGGGTGTTAGCGGTACCGAGATCTACTCCAATATCGTGAGAGATCCACTTCGCGAATGGGTTGTTCATGGTTCCAGTACTGCATAAGGGATTATGTCAACGGAACCAGTCTTTCGATCTTTGCGTTCAACACCCTTCCCCAAGGTACGTTCACTTATCACCAGTCGCGTGGAAATACCGAGGAGATCTGCTTCTGCAAAACGTTCCCCCGCGGAGAGCTCTAAACGATCATCATAGAGAACCGTGATGCCTAAAGAGGTCAATCGTGTATAGAGTTTTTCTGCCTCCTTTTCCACCGTGCCGTTAGCATCAGGGAGCGCAATAAGGTGGTAACGAAAAGGAGCAATGGCCTCCGGCCACACAATGCCCCGCTCATCAGAACTAACTTCAACGATAGTGCCCATCACTCTCCCCGGCCCAATGCCATAACTACCCATTACTACAGGGTGACGCTCACCGGCCTCATCGGCATAGAGGAGACCGAGTGGTTCGGAAAAGCGCGTGCCGAGTTTAAAGATATTACCTACTTCAATACTCGGCGCTTCAATAAGCTCATCTGCGGAGATACCCAGCTCCTCAAGCACCTCGGGACTATAGACCTCTTTATTTACCGCAACACCACGCTCCTTTGAATAGTAGATAGTGTCCTCCCCCGCAGGAGAGAGTGTTTGAAACTCATGACTCCACTTGGAAAAAGCTCCGCCAGAAGCGATTGCTGGGAAGGTGCACTCACCAAGCCCTACACGCTCAAAAATGTGTGCGTAGGCATCTTGCGCACGTTGGTAAAAGAGATCCAAATCTCCCTCCTCACTATGGAAGGAGTAGAGATCCTTCATTAAAAATTCTCTCCCGCGCAAAATACCACTCTTTGCGCGTTCCTCATTACGAAACTTTGTTTGGATTTGATACGCAGCTCGCGGCAGATCTTTGTAGGACTGTATGTGCCGCGTCATAAGCTCGGTGATCTCCTCTTCTTGTGTCCACCCAAGACCGAGCGCTCCTCCTTGTGTCAGTTCTGTTTTAAACCATACATCACCATCCCAACGATCACTCTTTTTCCACACTTCAGGATTTTGTAACGCAGTAAGTGAGAGCTCCACGGCACCAAGCGCATTCATTTCCTCACGGATGATGGTGCAAATATTGTTGAGTACGCGCAAGCCCAGCGGCAGAAACGAGTACACACCCGCCATAACTTTGTCAACATAGCCAGCCTGAATGAGGAGACGCGCATTTTGTGACTGCTCATCGGTAGGCGCCTCTCGTCGCGCCTTAGAAAAGAGTGAGGATTGTCTCATAGCCCTATAGTAGCCCAAGCGGCAGGAGTTTTGCAATGTCGGCCCAGGTGATAAAAATCATGAGAAGGATAAGGAGAGCAAAGCCGATGAGGTTACCGAGTGCAGAAACTTTTTGGGAGAGTGCTCTCCCTCGTACCCACTCAATGAGAACAAAAAGTATGCGCCCTCCGTCGAGCGCAGGGAATGGGAGTATGTTAATGAGCGCGAGATTAATTGAAATAATTGCAGTAAGTGTGAGCACATAGGCCCATCCAAGAGCCTGTGCGGCCCCTACCATACCCGCGAGCCCCACGGGACCGGTTACCTGATCAAGCCCAGACCCTGTGGTGATAAGAGAGAGGGCGAAGTGACCAATAGCACGCGCAGTCCCGTACGTGAGCAGGGCGGTCATACGTGCACCCTCAACAAAAGCCCGTAGGAGAGGGAAGGAGAGTGTGCCCATACGATCGAGACCAACACCAATAACTCCTTCTTTTTTTGGCTCTACAGCAAGAGAGAATATTTCCTCTCCTCGCTCCACACTAAGAAAAAGCTCGCTCGCAGGGTGCTCGTGGATAAATGTTTGGAACGCTTCAATGCTTGGAGTCACCAACTCATTCCCTAAAGCATCGTTTACTTTTGTAATAACATCTCCGCGCAGTAATGTTGCGCGTGCCGCGGGAGAATCGGCGAGTACCTCCACCACAACTAGTTGTGGATTTTTGAGTGTTTCTCCTTCTGGGAGCGCTGACTCTGATATGGGGAGGCCAAAATAGAGCCCTGTACTTATGAGTATCCACCCAAAGAGGAGGTTCATAATGACTCCTCCTGCGAGTACTCCTATTTTTACCAGTGGATGTTTGTGGACCAAAGACTGTTCTTTGGAAGAAGGATCCGTCTCTTCATCACCATCTTCACCCAAGAGTTTGACGAACCCACCAAACGGAAGAATACCAATAGTGTAACGAGTGCCTCCGCGCACGCGAGAGAAAATCCGTGGAGGGAAACCAATGGCAAATTCATCAACGCGGACACCAGAGAGTCGTGCCGCGAGAAAGTGCCCCAACTCGTGTATAAACACGAGGAGCATGAGTATTACGATAAAGAGGACGACGCTCATTCTGCAAGTTCTGCGCGCTTACTATCAGCGAGAGCGGTGAACCGTTCATTCCCCGCGTCAACACGTTTTTGTAATTCATCTTTGGCACGAAATTTTTCGTCTTCGGAAATAGCACCCTCCTTCTCTGCGCTCTGGATTGCTCCCCATACCTTCTCGCGCTCGCTCCGTAGTGCAATGCGTGCCTCCTCCAATTTTTGTCCAACCACCTTCATCAGGAGGGCACGCCTATCGCCAGTAAGCTCGGGAAAAGTTACCCGAATGCCAGCCCCATCGGGAGCCGTAGAGACTCCAAGATTTGCCGCATCTATCCCCTTTTGGATGGCTCCGATGAGTGATTTATCCCACGGGGTAACATAGAGAGTACGCGCGTCTTGGAGCGCAATGCTTGCCATGTGCTCAATAGGATTGTTACTCCCATACGCCTCTACCCGCACCTTATCAAGGAGAGAAATAGATGCACGCCCAGTGCGCAGGCCCATAAGCTCGCCCTTAAAATGCTCCTCTATCTCGTTAACCCGAGTGTCAAATGGTGCAAAATTATATGCCATGTCGCCCTATTGTATCTATTCTTC
>CAYITB010000001.1:16152-20514 GCA_964366155.1 uncultured Candidatus Saccharibacteria bacterium | reverse complement strand
GCCAAGTGCTCTAAGAGCTGACGCATGCCAATGGGGTGGGTGGAGAGGAATGTGCGTATGCGGGTTAGGTGTGTACGCGCGCGAGCCGAGCTTTCAGTCACCACTTTGTCGTGTGCGCAGAGTGAGGAGAGTTCAGAGATAAGAGTATACACCTCACGATGTTCGGGTGACTCTATGGCGCTCGCAACGGCAGTGAGTCGTTCCGGTAGAGAGAGGCCTAAAAATTTTTTTGCGTGTACGCTCCCCTGCTCTCCCCCTTTGAGAATGAAGAGTCGCGAGCGCAGAGTCGCAAGGAGTGTGTCCGCATTACCGGTGATAATGATAAAGAAAACTTTTGGGAGCGCCTCTTCTGTTACCTTGAGGAGTGCGTGTTGAGATTCTATGGTGAATACATTCCCCGCCATAAGAATACACAGCGGCTCATCGGTGCTACGGCTTGCGATAGTAGTGACTCTGCGACTGTGGTCAATGGTCCACACGTCAGAAGTGATGGGGTAGAGTGTCACTCCCCTCTTTCTTGTACTCGCCGTCACGCATGCAGATACCAGCACCGCTACATCCCCTTCTATGAGCACACTCTGATGCGCGGTCCCATCTCTAATAGTGTTGAAGAGTTCCTCTATCATCTCTTTATCTCTTCGCTAAAATGCTTTTTTTATAAGTATCAAGATGCTCAAGCGCGATCCCCGTGCCATTGACCACACAAAAGAGCGCGTTGTCGGCGAGCACCGCCTTCACCCCCGTGCGCTTAAAAACAAGTTCGGGCAAATTACGCAATTGCGATGAACCACCCGTCATCGTAATCCCTTGGTCAATAATATCTGCCGCCAGTTCCGGTGGAGTATCTTGGAACACATCCTTAATCGCCTTAATCATGAGGCGCAATTCCGGCTGTATGGCGCGAACAATCTCATTCGTTTTAATTTCAACAGAGCGCGGCAAACCAGTTACAAAATCACGCCCCTTAATGATGTGCGAGAGCTCATCATCAATAGGGAGCGCCGAGCCAATAGCAATTTTGACCTCCTCTGCTGTTTTATCACCAATAGCGAGGTTGAAAGTTTTTTTAATATAATCACTGATCGCTTGATCCATTTTATCACCCGCGCACTTTACCGAGGTGGAGGCAACAATGCCGCCGAGCGAGATCACAGCAACGTCAGTCGTCCCCCCTCCAATATCTACCACCATGTGCCCCGTTGCCTCTTGGATGGGAATGCCCGCGCCAATCGCGGCAAGGATGGGTTCCTTCACCACATATGCATTTTTTGCACCCGCGCGGAGCGCCGCCTCAATCACTGCGCGCCGCTCGGTTGAGGTTACTCCCGCAGGAACGGAAATCATCACGTCTGGCTTCCAAAAATTCCAAGGACCGAGTGCTCTGGTGATAAAGTAGCGCAACATTGCCTCGGTCACGCGATAGTCGGCAATCACTCCGTCTTTCATAGGACGGTAAGCAATAATACTCTCCGGAGTCTTACCCACCATATTTTTTGCCTCACTCCCTACCGCGAGCACCTTGCGATCATACTCGGAAACGGCAACAACAGAGGGCTCGTTGAGTACGGTGCCAAGACCAGGCACATACACGAGTGTGTTTGCCGTGCCTAAATCAATGCCCAGTTTTTTAGTAAAGAGTCGCATCAACGCACCGCCGGAGTGCCACTTGCCGTAGACGACGCCTGTTTTGGACTCTCTAGGAGGGTCATGATATCCGAGAGAGATGTCGCGTCTGCCGGAGCGTTCAATCCCCCCTCTTCGATCGTGCGGCTAAAGAGCGCCTCAAGTGTTACCGTACCGGAGAGTTGTGTCTCTCCTGAAGAAGCAATGTCTGTTTTTGCTCCATCCAGTTTGTAGGTCAGCGTAAGTTTGTGAGGGAAGTAGTCGGAGCTTGAGAGCCAGATCTCACCGGTAGGGCCCGGGAGAGTCGCAAGAGAAGCGGTGGTTGTTGCGGCTCCGGGAATGCGGTTGAGCTCTGCAATGAGTGTTTGTAATTTACTGTAATCAATGCGGAAGGCGTAGTGCCGATAGCGCTCCCCTCCTTCCTTTACTAATGGGAGTTCTTGAGTAATAACAAAGGCATCGCTTGTACTTATCTTTTCCCAAAGAACGGCCTGCTCGGAGTTGGGGAGAGATCCGTACTGCGTGTAGTCACTCGGTTCAAGTCGTATCCACACGCCCTTGAGCCGTGCAAAATCAATAGGGAAGAGGAGGTCGGTCATAGAACGGAGTTGGATGTAAATGGTGCGATTGATAGAGCGCGTATCGAGAACTGCAGAGAGATCAAAGGCAAAAGGAGGGATCTTTACCGAAACATCGGGAGAAAGAGAGAGGGTTATCTTTGGTTCACCTTCTGTACGGCGATCAACATTACTCACAAATCCAAGCTTGAGATCATACATCCCCTTCACGACCTCCGGTGTGGTGGAAGAAACTTTAGTTTTGATAGTAGTCGTGCTCGTGGTGGAACTTGCGATCGCAGTTTTGCTTTCAAAATCTCCTAGTGCCTGGAGTGTCCCGTTGATACGGATCGTTGGCGCCGTAATAAGCGCTTGGAGCGAGCGCGCAACCGCTTCCTCCGGCTTTGGCTTAATAAGATTGGGGAAATAGACAAAGAAGGCCCACGCGGCTCCCCCCGCAAGGATGAGGAAGAGAGCAACGAGAGAAACAGTTGTGGAAGTGCGCAAACCTTTAGGTGGACGAGATTCCTTGTACACACCGGGGGTCTGTACGCCGTGCCACGGAGCCGCCCCGACGTTCGTTGGGGATGAAGTCGAGGTCCCGACCCCGCTAGGAGCGGGCGTCGGTGGAGGAGGAGTTGGGGGAGGAGGGGTAGAGATAGATTGGGCCGCGATGGTACTCACTGGTGCGGCAAGAGAAGTAAAAGCGTCTTTAACTTCCGCCTCTGTCCATCCTCCTTTAGAGACAAGGACTTGGGAAATGTCCTCACGACTTCGGCCACTCGCCATTTGTCGTTTAATAAAATCGAGGAGTTGTTGATTCATAGGAAATGTATTATGTGGGTAAGTGTTCGCGACGGATGGAAACGCCCAGAGGTCCTAACCGCTCCTCAATGCGCTCATAGCCACGATCTATATAGTAGACATTATGCACGATAGATGAGCCACTGGCAACAATCGCCGCGATGAGGAAGGCAAGCCCTGCGCGGATATCGGGGCTCTCGAGATCTCTCCCTTTGAGCGGAGTGGGACCCGTCACAATAGCTTGGTGTGGATTAAAAACCTTGATGTTCGCCCCCATACGAATGAGATCTTCCGTATAATTGAGACGATTTTCAAACACTGTCTCAAATATAAATGACTCACCGCTTACTTGCGTAAGGTAGGTAAGAAGTGGCGCCTGTAAATCGGTAGGAAAACCCGGGTACTCGTGTGTTTTAACATTCACCGCGCGATACGAGCGACTTGGTCTGCCATTTTTTACACGGAGGGAATTTTTTTCGATCTCAAGATCAACTCCTGATTCTTGAAGGAGAGTAATGAGAGAACGAATATGGTCGGGATTCATATCGTGTAAGATAAGCGACTCCGCGGAGAGCGCCCCAAGGATGAGGAAGCTCCCCGACTCAATGCGATCGGGGATGCAGTGGTAATGAGGTTTTTCTTTTGTGAGCACTCCCCCACCAGTAATGGTAAGCGTGGTGCTCCCAATCCCCTCAATGCACGCTCCCCCTTCGCGGAGAAATTCAGCGACACTCGTTACCTCCGGTTCAAGCGCCACATTGTGGAGAGTGGTCGTCCCTTCCGCGAGCACTGCCGCCATGAGGAGAGCCTCGGTTGCCGTAACGCTCTGATTTTTAAAAAATATTTCTGCACCATGGAGTCCCTCCGGCGCGGAGAGTACGTAGGTCTCCCCCGAGAGGTAGGAGCGCGCACCCATGGCCTCGTAGGCGGAGAGGAAGAGATCAATAGGACGCGGACCGATAACACAACCACCCGGATGAGGAAATTGGACCTCGCCATACCGCGCCAATAAGGGACCAGTAAAAATAACTGAAGCGCGAAGACGTTTGGAGATATCTTTATTTAATTCTGGTTTAGTATCTGAAGGGGCGGTCACGGTATACTCATCTTTTTTTCCTTTTTCCACTGTTGCCCCAATTCCCTCAAGGAGTTCCGAGACACGCGCAATGTCCTCTATGGTGGGAATGTTGGAGAGCCGCACTGGATGTTTAAATAAAAGTGCCGCGGCAAAAGCAGGGAGAGCGGCATTTTTGGAACCATTAATGTGTACGGTGCCCGAAAGCGATTTTTCCCCCGCGAGCCCTTGCACAATAAAAACTTCCTTGTCTTTTGCTTGCATCGCTCCCATTGTAGCCATAAAGCTCCTTTTTACAAACTC
>CAYITB010000001.1:0-16052 GCA_964366155.1 uncultured Candidatus Saccharibacteria bacterium | reverse complement strand
TAGATTTGTCAAGTAGTCGTTCTCTGCGTAGAATACGAGGATGAATGTGTGTGCCATTGCGCCCCTCTCCAAAGGACTCCAAAAAGAGGCCCTGCACTATTTTAGTGCTAAGAAGACACCCGTTGGGTCGCTGGTCTCCATCCCCCTGCGAGGGAAGCTAACTCTCGGTATTGTGCTTGAGAGCTCACCCTTAGAGAAGGAAAAGAGTGCAGTGCGCCGCTCGAGTGCGCCGCTAAAAAAAATCTCTAAAATTATCGCCCCTTCCTACCTCTCCCCACTTTTTATTGAGTCGGTGCGCGAGACGACTCTCTACCACGCGAGCACACTCCCCGCAACACTCTCCCTCCTCCTCCCTTCTGAATATACAAATAATGTCGGACCCTACCCTGCACTTACTTCCCGCGGGAGCAGTACCGCCGCCGAGGTGCAAGCGGTGCAAGATGGAGACGCGGAGCGCTACGCGTATTACAAGCGTTTAGTGCGCGAGGCATTTGCGCGGAATCACTCTCTTGTCCTCATTGTTCCCACTATTGCCGATCTCACACACGCGCACCGCGAGCTCTCACGCGGCATCAGTGAACATGTCTTTACTCTCTACAGCACACTCTCGGGAAAAGAATTTGAAAAAAACGCGCGGGCGCTCCTCTCTGCGGAACAGCCCACTCTCCTCATTGCGTCCCCCATCGGGTTACCTTTCCTCCGCAGTGACGCTGACACGGTCATCATTGATAGAGAGAGCGCGCCTTCCTACAAGATGATCACGCGGCCATTCATTGACGTGCGCGTGTTTGCCCGCGCGCTCTGTGTAAACACGAAGATACGCCTCATCCTCGGTGACATTCTCCTGCGCACAGAGACACTCCATGAGATTGACAGAGGATCCATCATCCCCGCGGCAGTCATCAAGTACCGCATTACCACAAAAGCGCAGTGCGACATCATTGATATGCGCGCCGGAGAGCGTGCCGCCCTCTCAAAGAAAGAAAAAGGGCGCGCCATTAGCAAAGCACTTGCGTCTGCAATCACGGAGACTCTTTCTCGCAAGGGGCGCGCCGTGCTCTTAACCGCGCGGAAAGGTCTCGCGCCAACGACAGTGTGTTCTGATTGTGGAGAGACCATCCTCTGTCCTCACTGTAGTAGCCCCTTCGTCCTCCATCGCGCGCACGGCGAGTTTGTGTACGCCTGCCATCGTTGTGGACACTCTGAAGTGCCTCCCGAGAGCTGTCCCTCCTGTGGGAGCTGGAAGCTCACCCTCCTCGGTATGGGGATAGAAAAGTCGGCCGATGAGCTCTCCCTACTCTTCCCCAACACCACACTCTTGCGCATTGATTCCGACGTCACTTCCGGCAAGCAGAGCGTGCAAAAAACAATCGATGAGTTTTACGCTACCTCGGGGAGCATACTCCTCTGTACCGAATTAGCGCTCCCCTATTTAAGCGACCCCGTTGAGCTCACGGGGGTCATCTCGGTAGACTCACTTCTCGTCATTGCAGATTTTCGTATGCACCACCGCATTATGAGTCTCCTGGTGCGCCTACGAGGTCTCGCCAACGATCGCTTTATTATTGAGACGCGAGACGCTCTGCACCCACTCTTTACCCGCGCTATCACCGGAGCTCTCATTGAGTTCTATCGGAACGATAGCGCGGAGAGGGAGCGCTTCCATTATCCGCCATACAGCGTGCTCATAAAAATTGCGCGCACTGGGCGCCGTGATGCCGTGCTTGATGATATGGAGGAGCTTATGAAAGCGCTCAAAGAGTATACTCCAACGCTCTATGCCTCTTACGAATCTGCCGTGCGAGGACTTGTGACGATGAATATGCTCATCCCCGTCCCTCCCGCGCGCTGGCCAGAGAATGAATTACTACAGCTCCTCCGCTCCCTCCCACCCGACTTTACTGTTGATGTTGACCCAGTAAATATTCTATAATCTAATGATGAAACGGATAGTTGACCGAAATAATCGGGCCCTGCGTGAACAAGCAGTAGAAGTGGAAAAACCGCTTTTTGGAACGCGTAAACTCGCTAAAATAATTACGGATATGCAAGAGGCCCTTGGGAATGAGGATGATGGGGTTGCTCTCGCCGCGCCGCAAATCGGCCTATCTTTGCGGATTTTTGTTGTTTCCCCCCGTACCTACGGCAAAAACGATAAAAGTCGCCCTCTCGTCTTTATTAATCCTCGCCTCATAAAACGCTCTAAGCGCGAGCGTCTCGTTGATGAAGGGTGTCTCTCTATACGCTGGCTCTACGGAGAGGTAAGACGTTCAGAGAACGCCACAGTGGAAGCGTATGATGAAAAAGGGCGCCGTTTTACCCGTGGTGGTGGTGGAGTGTTGGCACAAATTTTTCAACACGAGATTGACCACCTTGAGGGAATCCTCTTTACCGACAAGGCTAAAAATATCCGCGACATACCGCCGCCCCCTGTTGCATGATACACTTTGCTTTTTTTGGAACGGACGAATTTTCCCTCGGCGTACTTGAGGAGCTTATAAAACAAGGTCTTACGCCATCGCTTGTTGTTACGGCACCTGCGCGCCCTCAAGGAAGGGGTAAAAAACTTAAGGAACCGGTACTGCGTCACTACGCCGATGAACACGGTATTGTCTGCATTCAACCCCACGGGCTAAAAGAAATCCCGCCCGAATTAAAAGAACAAAAGTGGGACCTCTTTATTGTCGCTTCCTACGGTAAAATCATTCCCCAAAAAATCCTCGACATCCCTGCCCGAGGAGCGCTCAACGTGCACCCCTCTTTACTGTCAAAGTATCGGGGCCCCTCTCCCATTGAGAGTGTACTCCTCGCTGGAGAGACTGAAACAGGGGTCACTATTATGCGTATGGATAGAGAAGTAGATCACGGAGCCATTGCGGCACAAGAGAGTGTCCCTCTCTCTCCCGATGCCTACTATCCCGACATTGCGGTGGAACTTGCGGAGTGTGGAGGGAAACTTTTGGCAAAAACGGTACCGGAGTGGATGAGCGGCTCGTATGCCGCGCACGAACAAGATCACGCACACGCAACGTACACCAAAAAAATCACCGTGGAAGACGGGCTTATTGAGCCAAATGGAAATGCGGTGGAAAATTATAGGAAGGTGCGCGCGTATCTCCCCTGGCCAAAGGCGTATTACTTCCACAAAAAAGGGAGCGGGGATATCCGCGTCGCCGTCACCCGCGCGCACCTTGATGGAGAGGGGAAGTTTGTAATAGACACAGTTATCCCCGCTGGAAAAAAAGAAATGTCGTACCAAGATTTCCTCCGCGGACTGCACTAACGACGATACAGACTACGTAACGCCTCTTTAATACGCCTGCCCCCGCGACGGAAGCGCGTCTCCTGTTTTGCCTTACTCGTGGTAATCATCCGTTCCAACTCGCTTTGCACCTTATCAATGGCGGCATAGAGATCCTCCGCAACCTCATCGGAGTGGTAGCTCTTTCCGTCTACAACGAGTGTGGCGTCAGCGAGAAACACTTCCCCCTCTCGGTGGTGCGCTGTCTCCTTACCCACCACGAGCGTAGCATGCACTTCCCCAGCTTTTTTAAAAAAACGTTGGAGAGCTGTCATTTTACGCTCCCCATACTCCCGTATCGCCCCCGTCAACTCTATTCCCTTCGCCGAAATGTTGATGTGCATAGGTTAAAAATGTTATGCACTAATAATCTAAGTATAGCACATTCCCCCTTCCTCTCTTTAGTAAGACGTTTGAGAGAGCTCGTTTGTTACAGATCAGGGAGGGAGAAGATCTTGCTTGGGCTCCGGTGGCCAGAAATGAGGCGCACCGAGCCAAGAGGCACGGTAAACTCTCGCGCGAGGAGCTCTCGCACACGCGTATTTGCCAAATTGCGCTCGGCTGGCTCTTTAACTGTAATGCGAAAATGGTCGGTAGATTCCCTCACGAGCTCCTCCCTCTTCGCACTTGGCATAACATGCACTTTTATGTACATAGATATAGAGTACACCTACCGGAGAACAAAATCCCCCGTTAGACACTCGGTGTCTAACGGGGGTGAAGGTTCAATTATTCATCATGGATTATCCGCCACGGCAGAATTCCGTCGTCATTACCGGTAAAGATTTCTACCGGCCCATCCATACGAACACGAGGAGTATTATTTGGTGAGCCATCCCAACGCTCCAACGTTATATGCGCCTTGGTCGGTGAAAGATGATAGAATGCGGCACCAAACTCGTTGGCAAAGCGATTGATCTTTTCCACATCTCCTTGGAAGAACTCACAAATGAGCGCGGGAGTAGAAGGTGCGGTAAAGATACCTGCACATCCGTGGGAACATTCCTTTTTTCCACGCAGATGTGGAGCGCTATCAGTGCCAAGAAAAAAACGAGGATGGCCTGAACGAACAACGTTTCGTAAAGCCTCACGATCTCCATAACATTTTGCCACAGGTTTGCAGAAGTGGTGTGGACGTAATTCTGCACCAATGACATCATCCAGAGTAAGTGAAAGATGGTGGACAGTGATCGTCGCAGCCACATTTGCCGGTGCCTGTTTAATATACTCAACCGCGGCACACGTAGTAATATGCTCCAACACAATACGGAGAGAAGGGAATGTGCTCATAATCTCTCGGATAATCGACAGGAATTGCTCTTCCCTTTCTAGACAAAACTCACCCGGTTTTTCTCCGTGGAGACAGAGGACCATATCAATATCCTCCATTGCAGAAAGCGCTGGGTAGATCTTTGAATAATCCAAGACCCCGTTTCCTGAATTGGTCGTCATACCGCGAGGGTATACTTTGCCTGCGATTATGACTTCGCGAGCTGTATAGATCATGTCTGGAGTCGTTTGTTCCGTAATCTGTAGGGTCATGAGGGGACAGAAGGTATCGGGAGCGCTTTTCTGTTCTTTTTCAATATATGCTTTATAGGCGCGCGCCTGTCCTCCCTCCAGAATTGGATCTCTCGTATTTGGCATAACCAGAACGTGATCATAGCCGATCATTTCTGAAACAACATAGGTGAGCATTTCACCTTCACGCAGATGCGCGTGCATGTCGTTGAACTTCTTTACCGTTATTCGCATGGGAGTTCCTCCCTGTAGAGTTTGTAGGCGGTATGGATAGTTTCCTTCATCCGCCATGGACGCAGAATGCCGATCGTGCCAAGCGCGATAGCATCAGCTCCAAGTGTGATCACCCTTTCGGCATTGGATGGCGAGAGAATTCCCCCACCAGCAACGATTGGTTTGTGGATAAGACTACGAGCTTCAACTAACCAACGGATAAGGAGCGGCAAAAGCGGCTTTCCTGAGAGTCCCCCGCCGCCGTACTTAGCAAGAGGAGAGGAGTCGTTCCCGAATAATTTTTTCCAGTTGATATCGCTGGGGAAAGAACCCCACGGCAGAGCATTGGTTAGATGTACTGCATCACAAGTGGGATGAGTAGAAATATCAGCAATAGCTTTTGGAAATATCCGAAGATCAAACTTCGGCATAATCGGGATATCAAGTCTGGCCACAACAGTAAGCGCTGTTTGTACCTCATCTACCAGCTTAGTTGCGTCAAGACCTACATTCGGACATGAGTAGTTGACCTGCAGACCGATGCGCGCTATAAAATCTCTCTTGAAAACAGAGAGCATCTCGGTGGCATCCTCTAATTCTTGTAGACGATCTTTAGGATTCTTTGCGGTAGACATAAAGGATATCCAGAAGGGATTTATCCGTTTCTGCCAACGACCGTCATCCAAAAGCGCAGATAATCCCGGACCCGAGAGCCCGACGGCATTCAAAGTTACTCCTTTGAGTGGTTTTACGATTATACATCGTGGTTTCCACTCTTTAGGCGTAAGACCGTCCTCCCGACGAGGCATATTACCTTCTCGAGCCTTAAGTGTCGTCGTCTTTGCGACAAAAGTGGTGCCTGACCAATCCATTCCCACTTGTTTCCACACGCGATGAAAGGGGTATCCTTCTCCAAAAAAATTAGTTACCCCCGACATCTGGAAAACTCGGGGAAATTCTATTCCTCGTAATACTAGCGGCATAATTGCCTCCTTTCTTTTTCAATTCGCCAACTGGCGGATACTTTTCCGGAATCACCCTACCATAAAAGAAACATTTCGTCTATTTTTTATTTCTGTGCCGTAAGCGAGGAGGATTTGGAAAAAATTTTATACAAACTCTCAAGGAAATCCCCTCCCGCGTACCCAATGACTGACGCGATGGCAGGGGTAATTACGATGCCCGTTAAGAAGGTGATTTTTAAATCTATGCTCACCCATGCGGCAAGGAGTCCTACCGCTCCCGAAACAAAAGTGGTCGCAAGGAACGAGAGTGGGCGAAACGATACCTGTTTACGCGAAAGACTCTTACTTTTTACGTACCCGGTGAGTGCGCGGAGCGCGCCACCGGCAAACCCCGCGATGAGGATGCCCTGTGCATAATCCATCATCCTATTGTAGCAATGCGCGATAAGAAAAACACTTTGTTCTGTGGATAGTAACAGTCTATACTAAAAGGGTATGAGACACCGCACGAGCATTCATGAACACGTGGCGCTCATCCTCTTTGCCACATCCTTCGGACTTTTTGTTACTCTTTCCTATCCTTTCATCTGGCTCCTCACACGGCTGTACCCCAGACGTTTCCGCGGATGGGTATGGCGCAGAGTGGCGCAGAGTATTATACGAGCGGCATTCTGCGCAAATGGCATTTCCGTACAGGCACGCCATTTGGGAAACATCCCTCCTAATACTCCTGTACTCTTTACCTCCAATCATCCGAGTGATTGGGACGGTTTTGTGATCTTTTCCCTCATCGATCCAAATACAGTATTCTTCACCGCGCCTTTTGGTCAATTTGCTTGGATTCTTCGCTGTTGGTTGAGACAAATGGAAGCAATTGACGTACGCCGTGACGCGGTAGATGATGCTCGATACCCAGAGTCAAACAACAAAGCAATTGCGATACGTAACGCGGCAGAGAGCCTTCTGAATGGGAAGTCCCTCATTCTCTTCCCTGAGGGACATATTGAGATTCTCCACTCACTTCACTATTTCCATTCTGGTGCCGCACGTATGGCGCTCCTTGCGCACGCCCCCATTGTTCCCGTCGCGATTGTCAACGCTGACCGCATCTTCCCCAGTAAAGGGTGTCTCGTGCGCGGAGCTATTACCATCGCCTTTGGCGAAGCAATTGATCCGCCACGCCTTGAATTGGGAGAGATGCTCACCAAGGAGCACCCCGAGGCAAAACGTCTGCATAAAAAAATGCACGATTCCATTGTCTCTATGCTCCCCGTCCGCTACCTCTCCGATGATTACTACAAACTCAAAAGTAAACGCACCGGTGTGTTTATTGATATTGACAACACTCTCTATCAAGGACTCTCGCAGGTTGACTTTGTGCTCTACCTCCTCAAGCTCCACAAAATTAAGTGGGGGCAAGCACTCGGTATTTTTAAGTGGCTCTTTTTGGAAAAAACCCACCTCGTGCCGCACCGCGCTATGATGCAAGGGGCACTCACCGTACTTAAGGGCTGGGACGCAGGAGAACTTTCCCACCATGCACATTCGTTTTTTAACAAACAAGCGCTCCCTCAATTGCACTATGGGTTGTTCCCTGTACTTGAAGATCACATTGCCCAAGGGCACACTATTGTCTTCGTGTCCGAAGTAATCCACCCGCTTGCAAAAGAATTCGGAAAATTTTTTAAAGCGAGCGCCACCCTTGATACTAAACTTGAAGAAGAGGAAGGTCACTATACCGGAGAGGTAGGCACTCTCTCCTATGGGCAAAAGAAGGCCGATTTAATTAAGCGCTATGCAACCCGTGCGCACATTGATCTCTCAAAAAGTTTTGCGTACGCCGATAGTGAATCGGATATCCCTTTCCTCAAATTAGTGGGGCATCCTACCGTTGTTAACCCCCGTGGTTATCTCAATGATTGGGCGCAACAAGAAGGTGTTTCTGTGTACGAGGATAGCGATTAAGTTTTAATTACATATGAAAAAGTCGTTCCAATACCTTTGGGGGTCACGGTACATTCTCTTACGCGATATGCACCCTTGAGCGCGCGATATGTCGTCGGGCAGATCATAATCTCGCCAGACTCGACTTCCTTCTCAAGCCGGCTCCCCAGATTAACGGTATGCCCAATAGCATCAAAACGACGGAGTTTGCTGGAACCAAACTCTCCGGTGATAAAGGGGCCAGTGGCAATGCCAATGCGCATGCGCCACGGGTAGGAGCCCATTGAGTGTTGCATCGCAAGCGCGCAGGCAACAGCGCGTTCGGGCGCGTTTGAGGCGCCATCAAGTCCGAATATAATTAAGATACCGTCACCGAGGAATTTACTAATCCACCCGCCGTGTTTCGCTACAATATCCGACATTTGATTAAAATAAGAATGGAGTATTTTTACCACTTCCGTAGGAGGAAAATCACGCGCGTATTCGGTAAATCCAGCGAGGTCAGAAAAAAGTACTGTCCCTACGATCTCCTCCGGCACCAATGTGCCTTGCATCATTTTGGTTACGATTTCCTCTGGGAGCATAGTGTCAAGGAGATCTTCTGCTTTGCGGCGCCAAAATTCTGCCTCGGTTTTTGCTCGATTAAGTGCCTCCGTGCGCTCTAAAACTTTATCCTCAAGTGTTTCAACATAATGACGGATAGTCTCCAAACTTGATTCTATCGCCTCAAGATACACGCGCTTGGAATCCAATGACTTGCGGACGAGTCGCCAAATTTTTTGAAAGAACCGAGGAGCTTCCCATGAGATACTGTGTAAAAAGTACGGCGCATTATGAATCTCACCGGCGGAAAGAGAAAGGATATTCCCCACTCGGTGCTCACGCGTCACCAACACGCCAATAGGTGCCCCCAACAATACATCGTGTTCACTTAAGAGCTCATACTTCCCTAGGTAGTGTTTCTCTCCATTGAGTAAAGTTGGCTCTGGTATAAGAATTACACGAATTCCTATTTCTTCACCACGGAGGAAGAGAGTGTTCCCTTTCCATTTCAGAGAGCGTTTACTCACGTGGCCTACCCGCACAAGGAGTTCTTCAATATCGTACTCACAGAGGACCCTTGTAACCTGCGCCTGCGGGAGATCCCAAATTTCCGGAACACTCGCGATAATACCGCGAATGTACGGATCACTGTAAAAATCATCAAGGGGATTAATGTTATTGATAAATTTAATCTTAATAAAGCAGTGCGTCCGCTCGGGATACCACATTTCCATCTCCTTAGTTCGATTAAAGAGACGATTATAGCGTGGGACGCGCCCGTAGGCGGCAATAGGTCCCAAAAGAAAAGAGCCGAGGATGCGCTCTAGGTATTCCATGCGCCCCCACGAGGAGAGTTGCTGTGTAGAACATCCTATTTTATACGGAGCCTCGGGATCATTTAAAATATCAATTGCTCGCTCCATAACGGTATTGTAGAGGTCTAAACTCACCCAATGGTCATCGTCACGGAGGTAGTCTGCCGAAAAAGGGAGATTTTGGAAGAGGAGAAGGTCACTTCCCACCACCTTGCGCAGGTAGCGAGAAATGATGCTCACGTTACGGCAGGAGACGAGCGCGTTCGGATTTGCCATACGAGTGTAGTATAGCGCTCTGCGCGCTCATTGTCCTCCGTGAGTCAGTATGCTATGAATAGAAGAGAATATCTTTGAGAAAGGAGTTTGTTACTATGCAGACCTCCGAGCGCAAACCCGTAGTGATTCTTTATGACCCCTCGTCGAGCGGCGAGACAGATCCGAGTTACGGGGTACAGGGAAGTGTCCATCGTCTCTTGGAAATAATGTGCGAGAGCGATATTGATATTATCCCCTTCTGTGGTGACGCAATACACGACGTGGACGAATTGCTCTCTCACGCTAAGGAAGCTGATGCTCTCCTTGCCCCGAGCTCTCTATGGGACAAAGAGGGGCACCCCTCACCCGACCACGATCTTATGTGGAGCCAAACCATTCGACTCATCCGAGCAATAAACCCATCTATCGCTATCTTTTTGGTATGTGACGGACGCACATCGCCAAGTCTCTCACTACCCTGTGTGCAAACACTCTCCTGCTGGGCTGACATACCCATCATTGAATGGCTCTCCCAAATAAGAGAATCATTCCACAATCCTCAAGAAGCATTTGCATAAACAACTCCGCGACTTTTCCCCCTAAAGGGTCCACACAGTGGGCCCTTTACCTTTGAAGTACGAGGGTTCGTGGACGCCCATACTGATCGGGTACCACCACTACTGATTGAAAGTAATCTTGGGCAAAGCGCACAGCGGAAGTAGTATGCGTAGAATCTACTTCTACAACAAGCGGAGCTCCTCGTTTTAAATAGTAGGGGGCTTCGCTAATAATTTTTTTGATGTAGCGCATGCCGTCGACTCCACCATCCAAAGCGCGTAAGGGCTCAAAGGTGCTCACAGATTTTGATAATCGCTGGATGCACACTGTGGGGATGTAAGGAGGATTAGAGAGAATGAAATCAAACTTCCCTATAACACTCTTAAAAAGATTACTCTTGAGTACCCGCGCACGCTTTTTAAACTGCGGGTTACGTGTGAGATTTTTTTTAATTTGTTTTAGTGCACGCGGAGAGAGGTCTGTAAAGGTAACTGTAGCGTTAGGGTTGTGCGCAAGCACCGCCAGACCAATAGCGCCAGAGCCCGCACAGAGGTCTAGCACCCGTGGGGCGCGTATTTTTTTAATCTGTTCCAAAAATTGTGTCACCCAATACTCCGTTTCTTCCCGCGGGATGAGCGGACGGAGCGAGAGATCCACGCGCACACCACAAAACTCCTTCCACCCGATTATGTAATCAAGGGGTTCTCCGCGAGAGAGGCGCGCGAGGTCCCGACGTAAAGAAGCGGGGTGTTCTCTCCCCCCGTACTTATCACAGACCAGCCAGCGTCTAGCGAGCTCCTTGCGCACAATTATTTACAATACTCGGACCCTCGTATACCAAACCGGTGATTAATTGGATGAGGGAAGCTCCTGCATCAAATTTTTCGCGCGCGTGTTCCGCAGTACTCACTCCCCCACACCCAATAAGAGTAAAACGCGAACCAAAACGAGAGCACGTGAGGCAAATGAGCTCGGTAGAGCGCGTACGGCACGGAGCACCCGAGTAGGCACGCCCATTCTCTTTGTAGAGATTACCAATAATCAGACCGTTCACTCGGTGCTGCGCGGCACACTCGGCGAGTGCATAAAATTGCTCATCAGGAATGCTGATGGGCATTTTTATATATACGGGGCAAGAGTGAGCAATGGTATCGAGTTCACTCATTAAGAGATCAAAATAGTGAGGGTCAGTAAAAAGTTCCCCCGTGTGCGTATTAGGGCAAGAAATATTAATGGTGTAATAATCCCCCACACTGCGCTCTGTACAATAATTAAGCGTATAGCGATAATCAGCAATGCCATCTTCTAAGGAATCGCTCTTTCCATCATTTGTCCGCGCAACACTTACTCCAACAACAAATCCCTCTCTGCGCGGTGCACTCATAATGCGCTCTGCAATAACTGCGACCCCTTCATTTTTAAGACCTTTGTTGACAATGATACTCTCGCGTGCAACGTCACGCAGAAGTTGAGGTTTAGCGTTCCCTCCCCACAGACGAGCAGTCACTGACCCTACCTCTATCCCCCCAAAACCGAATGAGGGGAGCACCCGCACCAGGCGCGCGTTGTAGTCAAAACCAGCGGCGAGGACGAAGGGAGTGTGGTAGGTGAGCCCATCTACCGTCCTGACGAGATCACTGTTATGATACCCGTACAAGCGTTCAAACGCCCCACACATCACTGTGCTATTGCCGAGCCACTCCCCCGTTGTAAGACAGGATTTATGCACAAATGAGGGATCTAAGGAAAAAAGGAGAGGGCGAGCAATACTCTTGTAAAACATACCTCTGGTATATCATAAATCTTTCCTCTCCGCGATGCGGAAGCGCAATGGTTTGTGTGTCCACTCTCCCGCGTAGTGAACACCAATCCGGGGGAGGCGCTCTATTTGTGATGAACGGATACGAACACCTCTATCTTCAATCCATATATCTGATGTGTGAGTAGTAGGGAGACCATAGAATTTTTTACTTACACCAAATGCGCGCGCGACACGCGCTGGGCCATTAATGCCTTCTACTCCACGGATGAGTATGGCAGCGGGGTAATCTTCATCCCCTACTACAATATTGAGGAGCCAGTGCATGCCATACACAAAATAGGGGTACCACACGCCGCCTCGTGCAAACATAACCTTGTTGCGCTCAGTCTTACCACGATGAGCGTGCGATGCGCGATCCTCTGGCCCATCGTAGAGTTCCACATCAGTAATTTGTAGTGTGAGCTCCCTGCCTCGCACTTTAATGACAAGATACTTCCCTAAAATCTCGCGCGCCACAAGTGGTCCCGCGCGCCGGAAAAATGAGAGTGGTAATACCTTCTTCATAGTGGACAGTATAGCGGGTTACTTAAAGTTATCCACAGTTCTTATAAAACGATAAATTGGGTAGGCAATTCAACTGTTTCTGCTATACTAGTCGGGAAATGAGAGCGCTCACTAAGTATTATTTTGATTATGCAGCCACCACACCGCTCGACCCAAGAGTCCTCCGAGTCATGTCTCCCTTTTTTAATTACTCATTCGGCAACCCTTCTAATCTGTATGCTCTAGGTCGTGAGGCGGAACAGGCAGCTACTCGCGCTCGTCAAACTATTGCTCGTACGGTAGGGTGTGCCCCATCAGAGTTTATTTTTACTGGTTCAGCTACCGAGGCAGATAACCTCGCTCTCCTCGGTACTGCGCGCGCGTTAAAACAGCATGGGAACCGCATCATTGTGTCTGCGATTGAGCACAAAGGTATCCTTTCCGCGGCAAAAGCTTTAGAAACTGAAGGGTTTGAAGTAATTACTCTCGGCGTGAGTAAAACCGGACTCGTTAATCCAAAAGATGTCGCCGCAGCGCTTAATAACAAAACCATCCTCGTTTCTATAACAACTGCTGATAGTGAGACAGGGACCATACAACCAATAAAAGAAATTGCTCATGCAATCAAAAAATTTCGCCAGTTGCACGATCGGTCTCTGCCCTATTTTCACACAGATGCTACTCAAGCCGCTACCCACCTCAACATGTTAGCATACAGTAGCGTGGTTGATATGCTCACACTCTCCGCTCATAAGCTCGGCGGACCAAAAGGGATTGGGGGTCTTATGGTACGCAGTGGGGTAAAACTAACACCTCTTATGTATGGAGGCGGACAGCAAAATGATCTCCGCTCAGGAACCGAAAATCTCCCTGCAATTGTTGGTTTTGCTAAAGCACTTAAATTAGTGGTACGTGGACAAGAAAAAGAGTCTCGCCGCCTTACCGTACTCCGCGATCGTTTGGAAAGAATGATATTTAAAACCATTCCCAAAGTCATCGTCAATGGTCATCCAACAAAACGTTTACCTAATTTTCTTAATATTTCTATTCTGGACATTGAAGGAGAGGCGATGCTGTTGCGTCTTGATGATAAAGGTATTGCTGTGGGGACTGGCTCGGCGTGTAATTCGCAAACACTGGAACCCTCGTATATTATCAAAGCGCTCGGCCTCCCCTACGAGTACATCCATGGGAGTTTACGCTTTACCTTGGGCACCTACACAACCAGAGAGTCCATAGACTATGTGCTCAAATATTTACCGATTATTGTAAAAGATCTACGGAGTATGTCCCCCATTAACCTCAAAGTGACTGGCAATAAAAAAACGCTCTCACTTCCCGTAGCATTTGTGGGTGGACAAACTCCACACTTTGTACGTGGAAAAAAACATGCTCAAAAATGAAACAAAAAAAATGAAACCGGAAGTGATGAACCCATCTACTGGATCTGCGTGGGTATATAGTCGTATTGTAAAAGATCATTTTTTCCATCCGCACAATTTACTTCTCACAGATCCAAAACAAAAACAATTTAATGCTCATGGCCTCATTGGATCCCCCGCTTGTGGAGATGTTATGCGTGTATGGCTCACGATTGATCAAGCAAGTGATCGCATCAAAGAGTTTAAATGGCGCACTTTTGGGTGCGCCAGCGCTATTGCAGCAACTTCAATGCTTTCCGATATGGTAACCGAGCGAGGAGGGATGAAGGTGGACAAAGCAATGGCTCTCAAACCGCAAGATATTACAAGGCGATTGGGTGGCCTGCCAAACCGAAAGATTCATTGTTCGGTACTGGGAGATAAAGCCCTCCGTATGGCACTCAATAATTGGTTTAAAAAAACAGGTCAATACGAGCGAATTGTTGTTGAGGGAACAGAAATTATTGATCCTATAACGAAAGTGACTGAAGCAGATATAGAAGAGGCAGCTATTGAAGGAGTATCCACCATTAAAGATCTGCAAAAAAGAACAAAGGTCGGTATTGGGAATCCCGAATGTCTCCCGAAAGCTGAACAGCTCCTACGATTTTATAATGAAAAATACTTTGGAAAACAATCTAGCGAATAAAGTAGAGGAAGTACTCAAAACCATCCGCCCCTTCATCCACTCGCACAGCGGGGACGTTGTGGTGAGTAGAGTTGAGGGGACAACAGTAACCCTTGAGGTGTCGGGAAGATGTGTTGATTGTGTGCTGGCAGATCTTACTTTCAATCATATGGTCAAAGATCTATTGAACGAATCGGTGCCAGAGGTAAGTAAGGTTATTTTTGAAAATGCTCACGCACTATAAATACCTCATCATTGGAGGTGGAATAGCCGGCACCTCAGCCGCAGAGACCATCCGCAGTACAGATACAAAGGGCACGGTGGGTATAGTAAGTTCTGAACCACATCGTCTCTACTCGCGAGTAATGCTTTCCAAGCCTGAATTTTATACCAAAAAAAACGCCCAGGAATCTATCTTTTTAAAACAGCAAGAATGGTACTCCGGTAACAACATAGATTTCTTAAGTAACACCATAGTAGTAGCACTCAATACCGCCCAAAAACAAATTACCCTGCACAATGGGGAAGTATTAAGTTATGAGAAACTCCTTTTGGCAGTAGGCGCACATCCTCGTCCCCTGCCAGACCTTGAGGGAGTAGATGCTGGGCGTATTTTATATTTACATACGCTTGATCACGCACGAGAGATTATCCAACATCTTGATGTGTCAGGGACTGTGTTAGTGGTAGGGGGAGGGTTCATTAGTTTTGAGCTCTGTTCCCTGTTCACCACTCTTGGCAAAAAAGTGATCTCGGTCATTATTTCTCCTCGATATTGGCGATCTGTATTTGATGAGACCTCCTCGCGATTTATTGAAGATGCGCTCATAAAAAACGGGGTTAAAGTTTTTACTGAATCAAAGATAAAAAAACTAGTAGGATCACCACGAATAACAGAGGCCCTTCTCCAACACACCCAAACAAAAGAAGAAACGACGGTCCCCTGTTCTACGGTAATCGCGGCGATTGGCACACAGCGTGTACTAGGGTGGATAGAGAATGCAGGGGTAAAAATTAATAAGGGCATCCTCACTAACGAGTATATGGAAACAAGCATACCTGATATCTGGGCAGCTGGTGACTGCGCTGAATATTTTGATGTTATTTTAGGAAAATCAATTGCCTTAGAAAACTGGATGAGTGCACGGATGAATGGTGCTGTGGCAGGACGAGGTATGATTGGTCAACGCACACAATATCGAAAAACAACCTTTTACGCTACACAAAAATTAGGTCTTTCTATTGGGTTTATTGGCGATACAAATCCAATAGGAGAAAGTGGAATGATTATTCCTCGTGGTTCATTTGAATATGGTGCTTATGCTCAATTGCGGATCGTGAATGATAGAATCGTTGGCGCCACCCTTATTAATATGAGTAATGATCTCAGCACTCTAGTAACACTCATTGAAAATAAAATCCCAATTTCTAATTATCTTAAAGAGCTTGGTGATCCTACTTTTAATCTTGCTACTCTAAAAAATAATAATGGCTAATAAAAATAAATTTTTAATCCTTATTGATGCAAATGTCTGTATTGCATGTGGTCTCTGTGTAGACGTAGCACCAAAAATTTTTACATC